>JACRCP010000069.1 GCA_016218965.1 Deltaproteobacteria bacterium
ACCGCCGCCGTCCGCGGTCCCTCCGTCAACGTCCGGGGGCAGCGGATTCTCGCCCGGGTCGTCGATGTCGCCGTCATCGTTATCGTCGTCGCCGTCGTCCGGCGCCGGATCGTTGGGAATCGGAATGTTGCACTGCGACGGGTCGTCCGTACAGCCGCACTGGATTACCTCTCCGGCGTTCCCATGTCGGTACGGCGGAGCACATTTCGGTTCGTTCATCTCGTTCCATGTGCCACTACACCGCAGGCACGTGTACGTACTACCTCCGCCACAGCACGTAGACCTTATCCGATCCGATATCCCGCAACTCCCAACAACGTTCTTTATCCACTGGCCGGAAGCGCAAGGGGAAGCGTGACAAAGTTCACTCTCACACGCTGCCCCGCAGTCGTCGGTTGCCCGGCACGCATCCGCCAATGCGTCTTCAGCGAGTACACACAAGCAGGCAGCGATCAAAACGATTCCGGCGCACACGACGCATCCAACGTCCCTGGAAAACATGTTCGTCCTCCACGGTGAGAGATTTGCGAACGACCGGCGTGCGGGACCATCTTGAGGACACGAACTGAAGCCAAACGAACACAATGGCACCCGCCCGGCGGCGCCAGACCCCGCAACCCCGGTTGCTTCGATCCTCGTCCGGTACAGATATTGATGAAAAAGAAAAACTCGGGCCGCGGTCAGGAAGAAACCGACCGACCGACCGACCGACCGACGCAAAGCGCGTGCCAACGGGTAGTTGGCAGACCACCACCCGCGGCGGGGCGGGTCTGTCGAACCAGCCTGCCGCGAGCGGGCCGAACCAGTTTGTAGTGATCTCGTCGAACCACGGCCTTCCCCTCGGTCAAGTCGTGTCGATCGGCTGCGAGCAGGAACGCAGTTGAATAGTACCAAAATGCGGTCGCCGGCTCAATCAAAATCGTGAGGTCAATGTCGTCAGGCCAGCACATAGTGCCATGACAATCGGAGCAACTCCCCTCGCTCAAACGTCAAACCCGATCATATCAACTATCGGTTGTGATGGTCTCACAGCGACGGAAGCCTGAAGGAGCCTCAAAACTCCTTCGTGAGCCTCACGGTCTCGCCGGGTTTGACCTGGACGCGCCATGACTGCTCGCGGCCGTCGGGGGTGCGGAGGGTCACGGTGTGCCCGCCCTCGGGCAGCGGGTGGCCGATCACCGGCGTGGAGCGCCCCGTGAACCGGCCGTCCACGTACAGGTACGCCGCCGGCGACGACTCGACGTTCAAAAAACCCTTGCCGGCCTGAGACGCGCCGTCCACGACCAGAACCCTTGATTGGGCCTTCGGGGGCGGTTTCTCGTGGACCGGGAGCGGCTCTTCGGGCTCCGGCGATTCTTTGAGGGCGAGTCTCTTCGCCACGGTCCTGCGCTCGCCCGGCGCGAGGCGGATCGAAAACGTCGCCCCCTCGTAGCCGGCCTTCGCGAGCCGCACGGCGATATCGCGTTCGGCCTCAAGGTCGGCGATCTCGGCGGGCGTCGTGCCCACGTATTCGCCGTCGAGCCAGATGCCCACCTCGTCGGGCGTCGTTTCGACGTCGAGCGTGCCCCCCGCGGCCGGGGCCAGCGTCAGCGAGACCGCCTTTCGCTCTCCGTCGACGAGTTCGACAACGGCCTCGGCCGGTTTCCGGCCCTCCATCCGGGCCACGATGGCGTGTTCGACTTCGGCCTGGACGTTCAGGCTCTCGAATGGGGTCGCACCCGCGACCGCCGCGCCGTCTATGGTGACGGCCGCCCCGGGCGGTTCTGTGGTTATCGCGACGGTTCCAGAGGCCTTCTGGAGCATGATCAGGCGATCGACCGCGGTCCCGGCGACGACGTCGAGCGTTTCCCGGTACGGCCGGTGCCCGCGCTTCTCGACAAGAATCTCGTGCCGCCCGGCCGGGAGCGAGCGGTCCTCGTGAAGCGAAGAACGCGACACGACAGCGCCGTCGATCGAAATCTTCGCGTCTTCGGGCTGGACCTTGACGACGATCCCCGCGATGGCCGGAGAACGCATTCGGTCGGCGAAATAGCCAAACCACGCCCCGGCGGCGACAGCGGCCACTGCGGCCATCGCGACCACCGCGACCAACAACGGCCTTCCGCGCCGAGCCGGCGGGGCGTCCTCGTCCGGCTCGGGCTCGGGCTCGCGTTCGCGCGCCGGAGACGGACCGCGCACCGGTTCGATCTCGGGAAGGGCGGGGAGTTCCACCGTCCGCGTGGGCCAGTTCCAACCCGCCTCTTCCTTTGCGTGCACGAGGTCCGCCATGGCCGGCAGTTCGAGCGTCTTGGGTTTCCCGGCCGGCCGCGCCGCGGCCGCCGGAGCGCCGGCGGGTTTGGCCGCGCCGCGGATAAGCATCTCGATCAACGTCTTTGCGGACCTCGGGCGGGTCGACTGCGGCGCCGTCAGAACGATCATTATGCACTCCGAAAACTCGGACGGCAGGTCCGGGCGGAGCGATCCAAGCGCCTCGACCGGCACGCCGTCGAGGTGCTTGCGGATCAGGATCGAGAGCTGACGGAACGGCGAGTCGTTCTCCTCGACACGGTGCGGCAGCACCCCCGCATACATGCGGTACGCCATGACGCCCAGGGCATATACGTCGGCCTCGGGACCGATGTCGCGAAGCCTCACGTCGCCCCGGAGGATCTCCGGCGGGAGATACGGCGGCGTCCCGAGGAACTGGTCGGGCGTGGTGACGCCGCCCGAGTCGACGTCGAACTGCTTGGCCAGACCGAAGTCGAGGATCTGGAGGTTCCCGTTCTCGAGCACCATGATGTTCGCGGGTTTGAGATCGCGGTGCACCACGCCGTTTTTGTGGGCGTAGTCGACCCCGGCGGCAATCTGGTAGAGCCAGTCCATCCCGTCCTCGAGCGTGACGTCCTGGGCGCGGCCCAGCACCCGGCCGAGCGTTTCGCCCTTCAAGTAGTCGGTGACGATGTAGAGCCGCTCGTCCTCCTCGAAGACGTTCCTGAGCCGCATGATGCCGGGGTGGTCGAGTTTCGCGAGGAACTTGGCCTCTTGTATGAAACGCTGGCGGATCTCGGGGTTCCTGGTGAGGTCCTTGTGGATGACCTTCACCGCGAAATACGCGTCGAGGAGCGTGTGCCGGGCCTTGAACACCTCGCCCATCCCGCCGGCGCCCAGCGACTCGAGAAGGTCATATTCGCGTACCGTGGTCCCCATGCTCCTCCCGCACCCGTCCACATCCTACGCCAGCCACGCCGATTTCTCAACGACGACCCGGTTCCGGCACCAGGCCTCGGGCTTCGGGCCTCGGCAACGGCAGGAAATGCCAGTTCGCTTCGCCGCCATTGATAATCGCCCCTCAAACCGGGTATAATAGGTCTAGTATTGTCGGGCCTTCATCGGACTGCCGCGGGCATCAAGCCGTGCCGGGAGGAAGCAATGCGCCACTGCAAAAAGTCCATGCCGCTCTTTGTCGCTTTCGGGCTGTGCGTCGCCGTCGCGGCCTCGGGCTGCGGCGGAAACATCAGTCTGTTCGGGAAACCCACGGCCGACGCGGGCGGAAAAAAGCGCGGGTTCGTCGGCCAGGAATTCAGGCTGGACGGGACCGGGAGCAGGGCGGCCGGGGGCGGCACGTTGAGTTTTGCGTGGGAGTTCGTCACGTTTCCGACCGAAACCGCGGGCGCTTCGCCGGCGCTCAAGGCGGGCGATTCGGCGACGCCGAGCTTCGTCCCGGCGGTTCCCGGCGTGTACCTCGTGAAACTCGTGGTCGCCGAAGGAGAGGAGAAATCGGTCCCCGATTTCGCCGCCGTGGAGGTCGTGCGCGAAGACGGCAACAGCCCGCCCGTGGTTGACGCGGGGGCCGGCCAGACGGTCCGCCCCGGCGCTCGCGTGACGCTTCAGGGTTCGGCCGAAGACCCCGACGGGGACGACTTCTCGGTGGAGTGGGTCCAGGTCCAGGGCAAAAACACCGTGACGCTCACGGGCGCCGACGGCCTTTCGGCCGAGTTCGACGCGCCGGCCGAAGATGACACGCTCGAGTTCGTCCTTCGCGCGGATGATCACCAGCCTGACGGGGTCGGCGAAGACAAGGTCATAGTGACCGTCTCGGAAGAGAACCAGCCGCCCCTGGCCGATGCCGGAATCGACCAGGAGGTGATCGAGAGAGCGCGCGTCGTGTTGAGCGGCGGCACGTCGTCGGATCCCGAAGGGTCGCCGCTCGACTACAAGTGGACGCAGACCGGGGGGCCGGCGGTGACGCTGCAGGGGAGCACCTCGGCGCACCCGGCGTTTGTCGCGCCGGAAGTGCCGGAGGGCGCCGAGGACCTTGTGCTCAAGTTCTCGCTTACGGTGAGCGACAAAGTGGAGTTCAGTGAACCGGACGAGTGCACCGTCACGGTCAGGAGGTTCACGACGAACCACCCGCCCACGGCCGACTCCGGCCCGGACCAGATTGTCGGGACGCACGCCGTCGTCTACCTCTCGGGCGCGCTGTCGTTTGATATCGACGGCGACGCGCTCACCTACGAGTGGGTCCAGACGTCGGGCGGCGCCGTGAAGCTGACGGACGCCTCGATCGCCGTGCCGATGTTCGTCGCGCCGGCGTCGGAGGGTGTGCTCAAGTTCGAACTCCTCGTCCACGACGGCAAGGCGTTCGGCGAGCCCGACGAGACCGTGATCACGGTCAAGGACAACACCGGGAACGCCGCCCCGACCGCCGACGCCGGCGTCGACCTCGAGGTCCCACCCGGCGCGCGCGTGGCCTTGAGCGGCGCGGGGTCGAGCGATCCGGACCTGGGGGACACTCTCGCGTACCAGTGGGCCCAGACCGAAGGGACGCCCGTGGTGCTTTCGGGCGCCGACACCGTAACCCCGGTCTTCACCGCCCCCGGCTCCGACGGCGACCTCACGTTCTCGCTCACCGTCAACGACGGGAAGGTGATCGGCAAACCCGATTCGGTGGTCGTCCGCGTCCGCTCGGGGACCAACCACGTGCCCGAGGCCTTCGCGGGTCCGGACCAGGTCGTGGACGTCGGCGCCCTGGTCGAGCTCGACGGCTCGGCATCGACCGACGCCGACGGGGACGGCCTGACTTTCCAGTGGATCCAGCTTTCGGGTTCCGCGGCCGCTCTCGACGACCCCGGTGCGCCGAAACCGAAGTTCTCGGCCCCGCTCACGGCCGACGAACTGGTTTTCCGCCTGATTGTCCGTGACGGCAAGGCCTGGAGCATCCCCGATGATATCAAGGTCACGGTCAGGGACTTCACGCACAACAAGTGCCCGGAGGCCAACGCCGGCAGCTCGCAGACCGTCCCGCCGAACACGCCGGTGTACCTCAACGGCACGCGCTCGAGCGACCCCGACAAGGGCGACGTGCTGACGTACCAGTGGAGCCAGACCGACGGCCCCGCCGTGGCGCTCGCCGGCGACACGGGCCCGGTGGCCTCGTTTCTGGCGCCCGCGTCCGGGACGCTGCAGTTCGCCCTCGTCGTGAACGACGGCCTCTGCCCAAGCGATCCCGCCGGCGAAACGACGGTGTACGTGATGGCGAGCGCGGGTGCGCCGCCCGTTGCCGACGCCGGACCCAGCCAGCGCGCGAATTTCGGCACTCCGGTGACGCTTGACGGCACGAAGAGCTACGATCCGTCGGGCAAGCCTCTCACCTACTCGTGGTACCAGATCTCCGGAGACCCCGTGGCTCTCGACGACCCCGGCGCGGCCAGTCCCGGGTTCACGAGCCCTCAAGGGCCGAACCCCCAGGTGCTCAAGTTCGGGCTCGTGGTCGGAAATGGCGCCGCGTACAGCGCACCGGCCGAAACGTCCGTTTCGGTCGAGGACCCGCGCACGAACAACCCGCCCGCGGCTGACGCAGGGGCCGAGCAGAGCGTCGTCCACGGGCGCCAGGCGACGCTCGCGGGCGCCGCGAGCGACCCGGACAGCGACCCCGTCGCGGTGCGGTGGGAGCAGATCTCGGGACCCTCCGTGACGCTCTCAAGCGCCACCGTCCTCAACCCGACGTTTTCGTCCCCCGACGAAGTCGCCGATCTCGAGTTCGAGCTGACCGTAAGCGACGGGTTCGCGCTGGCCAAAGACAGGACGGTCGTCCATGTCACGAACATCAGGCCCGTGGCGGACGCCGGGTCCGACGTGAGCGTCACGGCCACCGCCAAGTTCACTCCGCTCACGCTCTCGGGCTCGGCCACGGACGGGGACGGCGATCTGTTGACGTATGAGTGGAAGAACGGACAGACGACCATGGCGTCGTCGGCCGTGGCGGACGTCACGCTTCCGAAGGGCTCGTTTGCACTCGACTTCGTCGCGTCCGACGGGGTGGAGACCGGCTCGGACCAGCTCTTGGTCAAGATCCTGAACGCGACACCCATCGCCGACGCGGGGCCCGACCAGTTCGTCGCGTACCTCGGCGCCCCCACCGAAATCACGCTCGACGGCAGCGGCTCGCACGACGTGGACGAGGACGCCCTCACCTTCACCTGGAAGGAGGGCGCGGCGACGCTCGGCGCGGGGCAGGTCCTCAAAGTCAGCCTGGACAAGGGATCCCACACGATTACACTCGAGGTGAGCGACGGGTCCGCAGTGGCCACCGACACCGTGGCCATCGACATCGACATCGGGCCGCCGGCGGGGGCGATCGTCCTGCACGCGAACCCGGCTTCGATCACGGCGAACGGCGTCGCGCTCTCGACGATCACGTCCGAACCGCTGCTCGATGTGGCGGGAACCCAGGTCAAGGACGGCAACCTCGTGACGGTGGCTTCGGGCATGGCCGGGACCGAGATTGTCGCGACGGACGCCGACGGCGACGGCGCAAACGGCATCCAGGTGGCCAGCTCGGCCGGCATCATCACATTTGCGTTCCGGGGCACCAAAACGGGCGGGGCCACCGTCACAGCGGCGGCGGTGAGTCCGGGGACGGCGACGGGACAGACGCAGGTGACGCTCGTTCCGGGACCGGCGGCCGGGACCATCGTGCTCCGCGCGGTCCCCGGCGCGCTCCCGGCGGACGCGACGTCGACATCGACCATCACCTCGGAACCGATAATCGACGCCTTCGGGAACAACGTGGGAGACGGCTCCTTTTTCACGGTGGCGTCGGACAACGGGACGATCACGACCGCGGACGCCGACGGCGGCGCCCCTGGAATCCAAGTGGTCTCGTCGGGCGGGCAGATCCAGTTCACGCTGCGGGCCCCCGCCGTTTCCTGCAAGGCGACGGTCACGGCGGACGCCGTATCGGGTTCAGCCCACGGCGAGGTCACGGTCGACTTCACGTCGGGGCCGGCCGCGGGGACGATAGTGTTGCATGCCAGCCCCGCGTCGATCCCCGCCGACGGCGCCTCGACCACGGTGGTCGTAAGCGAGCCGATCAAGGACACCGGCGGCAACACAGTCCCCGACGGCGTGCTGATCACGGTATCGGTGAACGTGGGGCTCATCACCACACCCGATGCGGACTCCAACACCGCGGGCGTTCAGGTCATGACGAGCGGCGGGACGATCACGTTCACGGTCCAGTCGGGGACCGTGTCCGGCGACTGCCTCGTCAACGCCTCGGCGGTCGCCCCCGGGACGGCGACCGGGAGCCTGACGGTCCCGTTCACCGCGGGTCCCGTGGCCCGAATCGTATTCTCAACCCAGCCCCCGTCGGCTGCCCAGGCGGGGCAGCTCTTCGCGGCGTTCCGAGTCAGGATGGAGGACCAGTACGGCAACGTCCTTTCGAACGACTCGTCGTCGATGATCGATGTCGTTTCGACCGGCACCGACAGCCTTCAGGGGACGGTAACGAAGACCGTCGTTGCGGGCGTGGCCACTTTCGACAACATCTTCTATCGCAAGGCCGAGATCATCAAGGTTCGGGCGTCGGTGTCGGGACAGCCCATCACGGCCGACAGCAACAACGTCGTCGTCTCGGCCGGGGCGCCAAACAAGCTCAATTTCTGCCAGGGGCCGGCGACCCCGGCGCGGGCCGGCGTTGTGTTCCCCGAGTTTCGCGTGTGCATCACCGACACCTACGGGAACGTCCCTCTGGGCCTCGTGCAGACCGCAATCACGGTGAGCCTCGTCGAGGTCCAGCCCCCGTGGCTCATCGGGACGCTCACGAGGAACACGACTGACGGCGTGGCGTCTTTCAACGACGTCCAGCACAACGCGGCGCGGACCATCCATCTCACGGCCGACACCACGTACGCCAGCCAGCCTCTGCACGGCGAGAGCGGCCCGGTTGTCGTCAACGCGGGTGATCTCGCGAAGATCGTGTACAACCCGGCCCCGCCCGCCGCCGCGGGTGCCGGACAGGCGTTCACGGCTTTCAAGGCTGAACTCCGCGACACTTTTGACAACGTCCTCAACACCGACAACACGTCCGTCGTCGTGCTGACGAAGCTGGCCGGCACGGGCACGCTCTCGGGCACGCTCAGCCGGACGGTGGTCGCGGGCGTCGCCACCTTCAATGATGTGAGTTCGTGCACGATCGAGGGGGGCCTCCGGGTCCGCGCCTCGACGCAGGCGCCGAACCCCGTCTTCAACGCCGACTCCGCCAACATCAACGTGAGCGCGGGGCCGATGGCATCGCTGACGGTTGCCGGGCTGGCGAACGCACCCAACGAGTGCACCGTCCAGTCGATGACCGTGGAGGCCAAGGACAGTTGCGGCAACCGGGCCACGGGCTATCGCGGAACGGTGGGCTTTTCGACCGACAGCGCGGGATCCACGCTCCCCGGAAACTACGCCTTCACCGCCGGCGACAGCGGGTTCCACACGTTCGCCGGCGGCGTGACGCTCAAGGGGGTGGGCGGGCCGTTCTACGTGCGCGCGACCGACGGCGGCGTGAGCGGGCAGCAGTCGGGCTTGACCGTCGCGTTCGGCGCCCACGACCACTTCGCCGTTTCGGGCATTGGGACACCCCAGACGGACTGCACCGTGTCGAACGTCACCGTGGAGGCTTTAAACGTGTGCAACAGCCGGGTGACTTCGTACCTTGGCACCATCACATTCTCGTCCGACGACGCGCAGGCGGTCTTCAATCCCGCAACGTACGCGTTCAACGCCGGCGATTCGGGTATTCGCACGTTCACGGGCGGCGTCCAACTCAAGTCCCCCGGGACGCGGTACGTGCGCGCGACCGACGGGACGATCACCGGCCAGCAATCCAGCATAGTCGTCAACGTGGGCACGGCGGCGTCGTTCGTCGTGACCGGGATCGGCTCGCCCCAGACCGACTGCACGGTTTCGAGCGTCACAGTCGAGGCGCGCGACGCCTGCAACCAGCGCGCGACCGGCTACCGCGGCACCGTGACGTTTTCGTCGGACGACGGCGTCGCGACCCTGCCCGGCAACTACACATTCACTGCCGGGGACAACGGCATCCACGCGTTCACGAACGGCGTCACGCTCAGGACGCCGGGAACCCGCTACGTGAAGGCGACCGACACGGTGACCGGGTCCATCACGGGCCAGCAGTCCGGCATCACGGTCAACCTCGGCCCGACGACGCACCTGCACGTCGAGGGCATAACGTCGCCGCACACGGCGGGGACACTCACCAGCCCCGTCGTCACCGCGCACAACGCCTGCGAAAACGTCGACACGAACTACGCCGGGACCGTCCACTTCACGAGCAGCGACGACTTAGGGAGCACGGTGCTGCCCGCCGACTCGACACTCACGAACGGGACCAAGACGTTCACCGGCCTGCTCAAGCTCACCAAGGCGGGCACGGAGTGGGTCAGGGCCGAACAGGTCGGGAGCCCCGGGATCAACGGCCAGCAGAGCAACATCGCCATCAACCCGGCGTCCGCCTCGACGCTTGTGGTTTCCGGCATCTCTGACCCGTTCAACGGCTGCACGTCGAGCAACGTGACCGTCACGGCGCGCGACCAGTACGGCAACACGGCGACCGGGTACACGGGGACCATCACGTTCACATCGACGGACGGCGCGGCGAGCCTGCCCGCGAACTACACCTTTGTGCCTGGCGACAACGGGACCAAGACGTTCGCAGACGGCGTGATAATGCGGACCAACGGCGAACGAAGTGTCACCGCGACGGACACCGTGACGGGCACGATCACCGGCTCCCAGACCGGAATCACCGTGCAGTCCGGCGGGGCGACCTACCTCGTCGTCGATCAGATCACCGACCCGATCACAGCGGGTTCGGCGTCCAACGTTCGTGTGACGGCGTACGATGCGTGCAACAACGTCGCGACGAACTACACCGGGACAGTCGCCTTCACGACGTCCGACTCGAGCAGCAATCCCGACAAGAAGCTGCCCGCCAACTACACCTTCGTGCCGGGCGATCTGGGCACCAAGACGTTCGCGGCGGGTGTCGTGCTGGTGACGGCGGCCGAGCAGTGGGTCAAGGCAACGGACACCATCACTTCGTCCATAACGGGCCAGCAGAACAACATCACGGTCCAGGCGCTGGCTTCCGACAAGTACCTTTCGTGGGTGACGCAGCCGTCCACCCCCCAGACCGCGGGCACCGAGTGGCCGCAGGCTTTCAGCGTCGAACGGCAGGACCGTTACGGGAACGACATCAACGGTGACAACACGTCTGTCGTCACCATCGAGTCGGCGCCCGGCGCCTCGGGGCTGCTCAGCGGCACCAAGAGCGCAACAATGGTGAACAGCATCGCGGTTTTCACCCAGGCGGTAAACCACATCGCATACTGCCCGGCCGAAACCATCAAGGTCAGGGCGTCGTCTATCGGTTTTGCCAACACGCCGGACAGCAACAACATTGTCGTGAACTACGGCGCAGCCGCGCAACTCACGTTCGGTACCCAACCCCCGGCAAGCGTGACCGCCGGGGCGACCTGGGCGAATTTCACCGTGCAGGTCCGGGACTCGTGCGGGAACCTCCGGACGGGCGACGGCAGCACACAGGTCCCGATAGAGGCCGCAGACACCGCCGTGAACTGCGTCGTGACCGCGCCGGATCTCAACGGCACACTCACCAGGACGGCCTCGGGCGGCGTCGCGACGTTCAATAACATCACGTACAACGTCGCAAAGCAGCTAAAGGTCCACACGAAGCACGCGACGCTCACCAACGTGTGCAGCACGGCGGTGACGGTGAATCCCGCGGCGCTCGACCACTTCAAGGTCGAGTACTTCTCGGGCGGCGACATACCCCAACAGACGGTGAGCGTGGCGTTCCTGATCGACATCACCGCGCAGGACCAGTACAACAACACCGTCGTAAGCTTCGTGAGCACGGTCGACCTCACCTCGTCCAACGGGAGCATCTCGGGCGGCGAACCCAAGACGACCTCGAACTTCGTGGCCGGCAAGCTCGACAATTACTCTGTGACGCTGACCGCACAGGGCAGCGGCGTCACGCTCACCGCCACCGGAAGCGGCAAGAACGGCACGAGCAACGCGTTCAACGTGTGCGGTGTCCAGACTTCCGTCGTGACGTACCCTGCGAACGCCATGGCCGGCGACATCGTCCAGCTCGACGGTTCGGCCTCGCAGGGAGCGAACTGCGCGGCGATTGGATCGTACAAGTGGGACATCCGGGGCGGCAACCAGCTCGACATCACGTTCATCGATCCGGCCAATCCCGCGACGACGGGAGGCCCGCCCTGGTGCACGAACACCGTGTCGAAACCGGTCTTCATTGCCTGCGCCACGAATCCGGGCCAGTGCAACGCCGCTACAAAAAACATCAGGCTGCTCCTGACGACCTACGCGAGTGCCGGTTGCGCCGGGGGCTCGGTCAATTCCCCGAACATCGACATCACGGAGCACAACTTCGAGCTGATTGAGGGGAGCAGCTACAACGATCTGCAGGTCGCCGCGGCCGGGACCAGAGTCGGAGAAGTCTACCTGGCGCGAAACGGGAGCAATCAGGGCTACCGGATAGATCCGGGCGCATCGAGTGTCACGTCCTTCGGCCTGAACTCCATGGAGAACGCAATAAGCAGGGTGGCGATGACCAGCGACAACATGGTGTGGTTCTCCGAAGAAGTCGCGGGTTCGGACTGCGGCGCGGAGATTGCTCATTATGACCCCTTTGCCCAGACGAGTACTTGGAGGATAGACCTTTGCCCCGTCCTCAGGCAGAGCCTGGACGCTGATGACGTCAAGGGCACGTATTCGATGGCCGCGAGATCCGCGGGTGACTACGTTTTCGTGGGCACCGACGACGGCTACACGCGGTTCGACAGCACCGGCGACCTCAACGGCGTCGGGTGCCTCGACGGCGCGTCTTTTGTCAGGGGCGACAGGATTTACGCCTATGCCGTGGACAAACTCAACCGGAAGGTGTTCTACAGCAGCTTCAGCGACGCCGGCAACGTCGACAGATTGGTCCTCGGCAACAACGACGTGAACTCGTGCGGCGAGCTTGCGAGGTACGATGTTCACGGCGGCGTTCAGGACAATATCTGGGCGCTTGCTCAGGGGCCCGGCGAAGAATTCTGGATCGGGTCGTACACCGACGGCAACGAGGTGAAGCGAATCAACAACATCTCGTCGATCCCCGGCGTGGCGCCCACCTACACCGACTTTCCCAAGGACGCCGGCGTCGGCGTCCGTACCGGGCCCAATGCGGATGACACCCGCGACATCCTCTGGGACACGACTGGCGACGCGATGTGGCTTGGGCAGTTCGAGGCGGTCAGCAAGTACACGCGGCAGTACCAGGCGATCACCCCGTTCTGGTTCAACATGACCAAAGGCAACTTCGTACTGAGCGGCAGCCTCGGCGTCGTGAGGGGCGTGGGTGTGTACAACAACGGATCGCAGAAGACGATATGGCTCGCCACCGACACGGGCGTGTACAGGATGAAGAACTTCTGACTCCAGTTTCGCCAATTTGGAGCCGAAGATTTGACACGGGATGACACGCTCAACCCGGCATCACGCCGCAGGGCGCATGGAGCGACCCTCGATCGCCCATTCCTCTGTCCGTCGGTCGTTGTCGATTTCCCCCA
>JACRCP010000070.1 GCA_016218965.1 Deltaproteobacteria bacterium
ACCTGGGAGTGGGGTGGGACGAACTGGACGCTACGTACCCCGGCAAATAATCCCACAGCGCGGGACTCTCACGCGATGGTCTTTGACAGCGCGCGGGGGAAGGTGGTCGTTTTCGGAGGCAATTCCGGTGGTGACGAGACCTGGGAGTGGGACGGGACAAACTGGGAGCAACGCGCCCAGGCAAGCAATCCCTCATCGCGGGAATATCACGCGATGGCTTATGACGGTGTGTTGGAGAAGGTGATCCTGTTCGGGGGGTTCGGTGCTTCGTACAAGCAAGACACCTGGGAGTGGGACGGCGGCTCAACTTCACAAGCGGGGCAGATCATCCAGGCACCGTTTGATGAGGCAGGAGTTTCCGCGACTCCAACATTGAAATCGGTCATTTGCGCTTTCAATTCAGGTGGCGTGGGGTATCCCTCAGGAGTTGCGACCAACGGCGTTGACCTGAAGGTCTGGGACGAGGGGATGTGGAAGATTTTTGCCACGAACAACAGCCCGCCGGGGTCGCCGTCGCTCGTTTCTTGGACCACGACTGACCCGCAGGTCATCTCGCGGCTGTTCTTCGGCGACCAGCAGACGCTCAACTTCGCCGTGACGCCGGTGGCGCCCAACGGGACGGGGACGGGGGAGATCTCGACGGACTATGCGGAGGTGACGGTGAAGTACCGGCTGCCGTAGTCGACAGCAGGGGTCATGGTTCGGCGTCATGGAAAGGCGTGCCGCACCTGATTTCGATTCCAGATGGAGAGGGTGCGGCGCGACCGCGGAGGAGGCGGAGCTCGTGGCCGAAGAACGTTGCGCGGGAGCTCACGACACGGGTTGCGGCGGGTCATGCTCGTGCACCCGGTGCGAGCCGATGCCTGGCACCGAATGCGATCCGGGCGGCGGCCCGGCCGGTGCGGCGGCGGCCGCCGGGTGAGTCGCGGGCGCGGCGCGCCACTTTTGCTTTTTGGCGATGATCAACGAGAGAATCCAGACCGTCCACCGCCGTATGGCGTTCGCCGCCGTCTTTTTCGGGTCCGCGGCCGCCGTCCCGGGTTGCAGTGCCGATTTTTCGGTGCCCGAGGGGGCCCAGATCGCCTGTTCGACCACCGCCGAGTGCCCTTCCGGTTTCGGGTGCAGTTCGTCGGGAGGCCGGTGCGTGCGTCTGGACCTGCTCGGCGCCGGCTGCACGCGTGTTCCCGGTGAAGCGACCGAAGAGACGCTTCGCGGCCTGTGGCGGCGCACCGACGTCGGCAAAGAAGACAACGCCAAGGAGTATCTCGGCGGTGGCGCCGGCTATCTTGGCAACTACGAAAACGGGACGTACATGCGCGGTTCGCAGTTCGATTGGACGCTCGACGGCGCCGAGATCACCGAAAAGCGCGAAGCCGACACGTATCGGGAGGCGATCACCGCATTCGACGGATGCGAGCTGGAACAGCGCCGGGTGGAGGACGGCAAGTCACGACACTGGGCCCGGCAGTGAGGCGTCAAGAGGCTTGCCGCGTTCCGGGGATGGTCACGGCGTCAGGGACCGACGATCGTCCGGATCGCACCGGCCCGCCGCCGGCGTCCCGGCCGCCGCCGCGTCCTCCGGTGCATCCGCGCCGCCGTCCGGACCGTTTCAGTCGCCGCCGATCGCGCCGTCGGCGGGGCCCGCGTCCGTCACCGCCGCGTCCCCGGGCGACCCGCCGTCCGTGCCGGCGCACCGTTCCGCAGGTGTGCCTGAGCAGCAGACCGCGGCGCGGCGGGTGCAGCGATCCGGCGGCAGGTCCCCGCCCGCGAGCCGGTCGCGGACCCAGTCCACCTGTTCCTTGAGAGACCAGACCACCCCTTCCGTATGATCCGCCTCGGTGCACTCGAGGTAGTCCAGGTTGTGTCCCAGGCCGCAGAGGCGGTCGAAATCGTCGCGCATGGCCCCGGTGACGATGAACTCGTCCTTCTCGCCGTAGATCATGAACGTGGGCGGAAAGCGGAGGGGTCGCACCGAGGTCGTCGCGAGCGAGTTCTCCGTGAGGTAGCAGCCCCACGGCTCTATCGCGTCCCATGCGCCGCCGAGCACCGCGTCGATGAAACCGGGTTGATAGACCAGATCGGGCCGCTGCTCGCCGGGGTTGTCGTCTATCTCCTTGTACGCCTCCGAGGGGTCGCACTTGTCCGTCCTGAAGATCTGCGCCTCGAGCGTCGAGGCGAAACGGTAGGGCGCGTCGTCGGTGAACACGCCCGAAACGTCGGGGGGGGCGCCGTACCATTTTTTCATTGACGTGAGTATCGCCGCGAACGAAATCGTGGGCGGAGAGTACGCGCTTACGGCCCTTTTCGCGAGCGGGAGGAGATCGGTGGGCGGCACCGCGGCGACGAGCGCGGGGACCTCGTACTCGGTCGCGTAGTACGGTTGGTACAGGGTCATGAAAAGCGCGGCGTGGCCGCCCTGCGACCCGCCCCAGGGGATTACTCCGCGCAAAACGCTCAACCCGGTCTTGAGCTTGGAAAGAAGCTTCTCACCGGCGCGCACGGCGTCCCAAGATCCGATCGCCGCCTGCTCGCCGACGACGTAGGCGTGGGGGGCCGTCGACGCGTCGCCGAACCCGGTCATCCCGACATAGTCGGGGGCCACGACCACGAAACCGAGCGAGGCGAGGATGGCTATCTGTCCCTGCCCCATGAGGGTCCGGCTTGGCGCGCACGGGTCCGAGAAACCGGAAGTGCCGTGCTCGTATGCCACGAGCGGGAGGTCTCCGGCGGGCAGCGCGGCGTTTGCCGGCAGGCCGAGCATCGCCGTGGCCTCGACGAAGATGCCGCGGTCCTGCGTGGTGTAGCGGTAACGGAACACGCGGCTCCCGTACGGCACCGGCGAAAGCGTCGCCAGTCCGAACTGCGAAAGGAGCGCATCCACCGATTCCGCGTCCATGTTGAGAAGGTCTATCTCCTCGTATCTGACGAGCCTGCCGACGTCGGACTCCGGGGCCAGCCGGTAGGGGGGCATTCCGCAGAGGGCCGCCGGCAGCGCCGGCCCGGCGTCCGGCACACCGGCATCACCCGTCGATCCCCCGTCGCCGTCCGCCGGCGCATCCGTCGACGCGTCCGCGAAGCCGGCTGCACCATCGGTCGAGCCGCCCGCGCCCCCGTCCCCGCAACCCGCCGCGCCAAAGCTCCAGCCAAGGCCCAGAGCAACCAGAAACCGCGCCACGATTCGAGTCTTCATCTCCGCCCCGTCCCCTCCGGCCTTGATGCCAATCTCCGTGAAGTTGCGTCGACGGCGCTCAAGATACGTCACATCCCCGCAGACGGCAAGGTTCCGGTGAGTCTCGCCAGGGTCCCGGCAAAGTCCCCGGAACCCGCTGTCAGCTGTCAGCCATCAGCTATCGGCCTATCAGTTCCGGGAGGAGACGCGGTGTGGCTGGAGGCTGAACCGGCAACGGTGCCGGGTACGAATTCGGGCACATTCGAACGGGTGCAGGCGACGTTCATGGACGCGGAGATCACGAAAAGCGAGGTGTGCCGAAAGTGCTGGGCGGTGAAGCTCTGCCAGGGCAGCGGTTCGTGCTTTAACATCAACTGGCTCAACAACCGCAGTCTCACAGCGCGCCTTCGCCGCAACCAAAAAGACCGCCAGTACTACAGAAAATCTTCGCAAGCGGCGAAGATTTTCGGGATTAGTAGTTCAGGGTCCTCGTGGGAAGGAGAATACGCGAGTTGCGGAAGGAACGGCACCTCACGCAGTCGCAACTTGCGGAGAAGGCGGACCTCACGCAGGTGTCAATCGGATACTATGAACGCGGCGTGAAGTTCCCATCCGCAGGAACCATTGAACGACTCGCACGGGCTCTGGGCGCGCGGCCCGAGGACCTTTTCAAAGAACAGCCGACTGACTCCCTCGATTACGAGCGACGCGAGGCGTTCAAGGACCTCGTCAACATCCTCCGCGAAGATCCGCCCGAGTACATTCGAACGGTGGGGGAGTTCTTCCGCGAGATCAGAAAACGATCGAAGTGACGCGCGGCACCGAAGTCTCGCGTGTTCGACCGGCCGAACTCGGGCGACCTGCGCTTCCGGCCGCTTCTGATGACCGCGCTCGTGAGCTTCATCGGCCACCTGCCGATGCTCTGCGCACCCGCACGGCCACGCGGCGTTCCCGCACGACCACCCCCATGCCCCCGGCTGCCATCACGTCCACCGGCACGTGTGAGAAAAGGCCATATCGGGTCACGGAGAGGGGCGGGCGGCCGTCCCCGAACCGCGAGAAATATGGTTCTTCTGGAAATAGTGTGGGTAAACCCGCCGAAGGTCATTTCTGAGCGTTCGTAGATAAAATCGAGGGCATCGCCAGCTCTTGGTACAAGGATGTTGTCTACACACCTTGACCAGGAGCCA
>JACRCP010000071.1 GCA_016218965.1 Deltaproteobacteria bacterium
CGGCTCGGCTCCTGGCGGCACCGGTAGTTCAGCGCCCTTTTGAGCCGGCGATGCAGTTGCCTCGGCCAAGGCCAGACGGACCCAACAGTCTGTGATTGCGTTTTCGTCGACATCGAGTCGGATCGGGGACCCCCTGCCGCGATCTTGCCGTCCCAATTCCAGGCTTCCGGCCGACGCCGCCGCGAAGCTTGAACACAGTGAAACAAACCCGAAAACGCAAAGCGACAACACCCGGCGCAACGAGACCTCAGTCACGTCCAGCCCCGCCATCTGACGACTCCGGCAACCGATAAGAACTTTCATCGGGGTTTTTCTTGGAAGTGCACATGGCCTTTACGTTTTGTGCCGGTCTCGCTCCGCCCCACCTGTTTTGGTCTTGTCTCATCCTCGGGCGCATATTAACACGGCTTCGAACACCGTGTCACGGCGAGCGCGACGGGGGACGGGTGACGGGTGACCGGGAAAACAAATGACAAAAGGCAAAGGTCGGCCGTCCTCGGCGGCAAGAGTTCGTGCCGGAGGTCAGCTTGGGAAGGCGTGGGAGGGTGAGCCAGAAGGCAAGGAAACCTCACCCCGGCCCTCTCCACCTCACCCCAGCCCTCTCCGATCCGGAGAGGGAGATCAAGGATGGGAACGGTTTTAGGGCGGGCCGCGGGCGTCCGGGCCGGCGTCCGTTTCATCCCACGCGCAGGCGGTAGTCGGGGTTTTTGATTCCCCGAAATGGACATCGCCCAAGCCATCGCAGACCGGTGCGCCGCCGTCAGAATCCCAGGCGGCCGGACCTCGTGATGATCGAGCACGAACACCCTCCTTCGCTGCCTTCGGCTGCTTCGGAGGGCGGGCCCGAAGGATCCCCCGAAGAATCGGTGTCCGGCGCGGGGGTTCCGCCGCCGTCGGCTTGAGCGGTACCCGTGTCATCTTGGATCGGACCCATGTCGGTCTCCGGACCTGCGTCGGACGGCTCGGCGCCCGAATCGCCTCCCGTGTCCTCGACACCCGCGTCCTCCGGTCCTGCGTCGAGTCCGACGTCTTCGGGTCCCGCGTCAAGGCCCGCGTCGGGTTCCGCGCCGAGGACATACTGCGGGGTGAGGCTGAACTGGTACCCTGCGGTCTGGCTGCCGAAACGCATCCCGACGGGGAGGAAGAAGTACCAACCGGGCTCGGGGGATTCGATGCTGAAGTTGCTCCTTCCGCCCGTGTTCCAACCGGCCTGGATGGGGGGGCCGAAGGACACATGGCTGTCCTTGTTGATGTAGACATTCACCCGGCTCGTCAGATCGGCCCCGCCGTAAAGGTCGAGCGCCTCGACGGTGACATCGAGCCTGGCCGCGCCTTCGGGCACGTTGAGCTTGAACTGCATGACAAACGGGGTGGTGCCGGACTGGATGTAGAGCATCTGGGGATTCAAGAGCCACCCGTGAAGCGACTGACTGTTCTCGATCTCCATCTCGCGGGCGCAGGCGAGGATGCCGTGGTCCTCGTACGCCTTCTTGAAGGCGTCCTGGATCGTCTGGCTGTAGGCGGCGGCGGCCTGCATGGTGACCTGCCCCGCGTCCTGGAACGAGGCCTGGCTCGAGAGCATCACCAGGCCTTCCAGCACGACCTTCCCGACAAGCGGGTCGTCCCCGGCGTTCTTGTAGGCGGCCCAGTTGGCGCTTCCCCACACCTTCCCGTCCTCGTGGGTCTCGCCCCAGATGCCGTCGGGGCAGCTTTTGAATTCCGAGAGATCCCGAAGCGCGCTCCCCTCCTGGAACGCCGCAGCCACATGGCGGCCGATGAGCGGGTCGCCGATGGAGATGGCCGCAAGCGTGTCGGCGTATCCTTCGTTCAACCCCCCTGGCATCCCGACAAGGCCGTGGTCGTCGATCTCGTAGTATGCGAACGCCGCGGTCCGGTCGACGAGCCCGTGGACGTACTCGTGCCTGATCACCGGTGCGTCGTACGCGAAGTTGACCGCGGGGTTGGACTGCATGCAAAGGCCGAGCACAACAGCGTCGTAGCCCAGGTACCCGCCGTTGCAGTTCATCCCCTGCTGCGAGTCGGTGTAGTTGACCGAAATGGAGAACTGGACGTCCATCTGCGAAAGGCCGTTCTGCGAGACATAGTCGTGCATCTCCGAGAGCTGGTAGTATGCGTTGACCTCGGCAAACGGGTCGGTGGACGCCGGCTCGGCCGGTGCGTACAAAAAGTCCCCCTGACCGTCGGCGGCCGCCTGGCGGTCGCTGTCGCCGCACTCCCCGAAAACCCCCGGCAGGCAGTTGCTGTGGACGTCTACGAATGTCCCCGAAAGGAACCCGGCGCCGGTGAGGTCGTCCAAGGTGACGGTCTCGTACGCGCCCGCCTCCGGGCAGACGGGGTAGGCGTATCCCTGCGCCGTGAGCACGCGGTTCTGGATGCCGACGACCCGGCGCGCGTCGCGCGCCACGAAGACGCGCCACGCCCCCGCCGGCCGTTCGGTGACAGCGTCGATCATCCACACGGCGCGGTGCTCGCCGCCGATGTTCGCAATGACGCGATCGACGCGGGCCACCCTTCGCGGCCGGGTCGTCGGGCCGAGCGCGTCCATTGCCGCGGCGACGGCGTCGTTGCGCGACACGGTGAAGACAACTTGGAGGTCGCCAAGCGGCGCAAGTCCGTTGCTCGCCATGACGGCGCGCGACGCGGCGTCCACGAGAACGACGACATCCGCGTCGATGACGGGAAGCCCCTGGTGGACTTGGCCGAAACGGTACGCCGTTCCCGAAGCCGCGTCCGCGGCCGCCCGAAGCACAAGGTCGCCGGCCGCGGCGTCGAACCCGAAGAGGTCTGCCCAATCGGCAACGAAGAGCTGCGCTCCCGCCCTCCGATCCCGGTCGTCGAGCGCGGCCGAAAAACCGCGGACGAGCGACGGGAGCGAGTTCCCGCCGAAGTTGAACGCGGAGTCGGGGTGCGCCGCCAGGAACCTCGCCTGCGCAAGCGCGCTTCGCACGCGGACGTCGGGCGCGGGCCCGGCGGCGGCCGGCGGCGACGTGACGAACAGGAGGGCCGCCGCGAGCAGGACAGGGTTTGTTCTCGTCATTGGTTTCTCCTACGCGCCTTGTCTGACCACAGGCCCGGCCCCGCTGGTCGGCTTGCCGCCGGGTTCTCCCGCGGGCCTCGATTATGACGACGCGCCTTTGCCGTCGAACCTTTGCCGTATCACCTCGTGACGATCGTGACCTTGTCGACGCGAACGGTGCCGGTGCCCTTGTACCAGACGCGGAACTCGAGCCGGTGCGGGTCGGGGGGTACGAGGAAAGGAAGCGCGATCTCGACGTATCCGGACGCCGGGAGCATTGAGGCGGTCACCTCGCGCTGCGCCCGGGCGCGGTTCTCGTTGTTGTCGTTGACGTCAAGGGTCGCCAGCACCGTCGGGCCCGGCGCCCCCCCGCCGCCAATGCGGAACCGCGCCTCGGCGACCCCCGGCGCGAGGTCGGTGACGTACGGCCCGTACACAAGCGCCCCGGCCTTGTCCCCCGGCGCGGTCGCGACCCAGTCGCCGCCGTCGGCGTGTCCGGTCTGGTGGTCGAGCTGCGACTCGGCCTCGTACGCGGCGAGAGCCACCCCCGCGCCGACCGACGGGTCGAGCCGCACGCGCCGCACGCCGTTGGTGTCGGACTTCGTGGTGACGACCATCGCGCGGCTGCCGATTACCTGCCACGCGGGCATGTCGTTCCCGCACGAACCGTCGATGTCGGTGAGCACCGGGTTGTACTGCCACTCCTCCCACGAAACGAGGTCCTTTGAACGCGCGATCCCCCAGCCGTACTGCGCCTGTGCGGTGCAGAGCGCCGAGCCGCGCGCCCCCTCGTAGACCATGTAGTAGTGGCCGACATCCTCGACGATGTCGCCCCGCCCGATCCCGACGTCGGTCCACGTCCCGGCCTTTCCCGTCAGCACCGGCGCGCCGTGTTTCGCGACCGACGCGACCGACTTGCCGCTGGCGAAGCCGCGCGCGAGCGCCCCGGTCCCGTCCGTCCCCCGGAAGCCGTGATAGAAGACGAACCACGTCCCGTCCACGAGGTTTAGCGACGGCGTCCCGGTGTTCCCCTTCTCCCACCCCGAACTGGCGGCGGGGATCACTGTCCCGAGCTTCGTCCATGCGACGCCGTCGGCGCTTGTCGCCGCCGCGACCGTCTGCTTGCCGGTGCCGTTCCACGCCTCGTAGACCATCGTGAGCGTCGTCCCGTCCGAGTGCACGGAGGGCGCGATGAGATACCCGTCGTCGGCGTTCCCGGGCGCACCGCCGCGCGGGACGACCGGGTTCCCGGCGTTGTGCGCGGTCCAGTTGTCGCCGTCGTCGCTCGAGGCCAGCGCGATCGCCGGGCTTCCCCCGGGTTGGTTCACGAACGTCCGATAGAACATCAGGTGCTTCCCGCCAAACGGGACGGTGCAGGTCTCGGCGTGCCCGTACAGCTCGGCCGGGGGGCCGAACGACGGGTCCGCGACGAACCGCGCCGCCCCCGACCAGAGGTCGGCGAGGCTCGGCGAGAACTGTGAAGGTGTCCCGGCGTCGTGGCCCGCGTCGGTCCCTCCGTCAAACCCCGCGTCGGTCCCGGCGTCGGCCGGCTGGCCGCCGTCGGGGGGTTGTCCCGCATCGAACCCAGCGTCCTCGGGAAAGCCCGCATCCGGTTCCGCGTCGGGGGCGGCGTCAGCCAGGGTATCCGCGGGGCTGCCGTCCGAGTCGTCGTGGTCGGGGATCGACCCGGTGTCGCCGCCCGCGTCCCGCCCGGAATCCGCGACCGGCGCGCCCGAGTCCTTGAACGAACCGGCGTCGGCGCCGTGCCCCGCGTCGGGGTCGGCAACGGTCGCCGCCGGGTCGTCGGCGCAGGCGGCAAGAAGGACCGCAGTGCAGATGAGCAGTGCCTTTTCTCTGGTCATTCCACAACCCCGCACTTTCCCGTTCGCCCCGCGCGCCTTCGACGGATCGAAGATAGCAGAAGCCGCGTCATCGAGGGGAGAGAAATCGAGCAGCGACCACAGGCTGGCTTTTCTCCGTCGGGTCTTGTCCGCGTGCAAGACCGCCCGCTGATTTCCGCCACTGAAGGGACCGTCCCCGGGGTCTTCGCCGCCGTTGGTCCAGCCGGTCGGCGAAAGCCGTGACCGCCTCGACGAATTGCGCCGGGCGGTCAATGTGAAGCACGTGGGCGCCGTGGATCCGGCGGTACTCAAGGTGCGGCACGCAGTCTCGCACGCGCGCAACGTCTTCGTCCGTCATCGCGCCGACGAGCCCAAGCGACGGGTGAACGAACCAGTCCGCACGCAGAAGAAGGATGGGACAGCGCACGGCGCGGAGCACCGTTTCGTGCGAGAAATCCGAGTGCGCCGCCTCGGTCAGGAATGCGCGGCTGAACTCAGGGTCGTATTCGCTCAGTCCCCGGATGAACAACCGGACCGCAAGAGGGAGAAACGGGAGATCAACCGGTCCGTCCCGGCTGATGAAGCGGTTCATGCGAAGAACCGCGCGGACGACCTGGACCGCCGGCCGCGGGAAACGCATGATCTTCTGCGAGCCGTCGGCCGGCACTTCGAAGTCCGCGAAAAAACCCGGGATGTCGCGCGGCCCCGGCCCGGAAAGATGCGTGACCGTCGATTGAAGGATGTGCCACACGTAGCATTCACGAATCCGCGGATATTCGCACGAAAAAAGAGGCGGGTCCTCGGGGACTATCGCCCGCACGAGCTCGGGACACTCCGCCGCGGCGGCCACCGCGATGACGCCGCCCGACGAGTTGCCCGTGACGATTGCCGGCTGTTTCACAACGCCGCGCAGAAGCGCCGCGATGTCACGGCCCATGGCGCCCAGGGTGTACGCTCCTGGCGTCCAGCCCGACTTCCCGTGTCCGCGAACGTCGACGGCGAAGACGTGAAAACGACCCGCGAGCGCGGGGAGCACTTTGGTGTAGCTCTCCCACGGCATGGTCTGTCCGGGGATGAGCACAAGCGGCGTCCCGCCCGCCGGCCCATCGGCGAAGTTCAGCTCGACCTCGCCCGTGTCAAAACGCCTCTCGGCAATCCCGGCCCGCGCAAGCGCCCGCTTCATGGTTCCTCCGGTCGTGCCGGCGCAGGATTGCCCTACCGCAGTCTGGTGAGCCTGAGGTTCTTGAAGCAGTAGGTGTTGTGCTCGCTCTCTCCCGGCAGGGGGATGTCCAGTTCCACCGGCACGATGGGGCCGAACGGGCCGATCGGATCGGCGCACTTGGTCCCGTTCCAGGCCCGGTCGCCGATCTCATTGTCCATCTCCTTGAGGAGTTTGGCGCCCGGACCGGTGCCCTCGTAGATGGCGACGGTAGCCTCGTCCCATCGGAACGTGAACGCGTGGTAGTCGTTCGCGCCGGGGGCGGGGAAGGGGTTGTACATGTTGCGCGGCGGGTCGCAGGTCGACCTCTTCGAGAGCCCGGTCATAAGGCGCATGGGCGGGCCTGCGGGGACCTCGACGCAGGAGTAATTGTAGCCGGCGCGATCGCGGTTGCTCGAGTCGTCGTCCCAGAACCCCACGAAGAAGTCCTGGTGGGCGTTGCAGTCCTGCCAGTGGATTCCCTGGATTTCGAGCTCGAAGGATCCGGCGGCGATTGTCGGGAAGGTGAAATGGGCATCGCCGCAGAAGGCGTTTCCTTTCACGGTCCCGGCAAAGGTGGGCGTGACGCTCGCGTCGTAGTAGTCGCTGTCGGTTGTCGCCTTGGGAATCGGGTCCGAGAAGAGCAAACCGGAGGGACCGCAATCGGGGCAGTCGCCCCCGCAGTCCTCGCCAGTCTCGCCGCAGTCGGTCTTCCCGTTTGTGCAGTGCCCGGCGCACGGGTCTTCACACGGCGCGCACTCCCCGCCGCAATCCACCCCGGTCTCGCCGCAGTCGGCGTTTCCGTTTTGGCAATGATCCGTGCACGGGTCTGCGCACGGCCCGCACTCTCCGCCGCAATCCACCCCGGTCTCACCGCAGTCGGCGTTTCCGTTTTGGCAATGATCCGTGCACGCATCCGCGCCGCCGCCATCTCCCCCGTCCGCGGCGTCGTGGGACCCGTCCCAAGCGCCGTCGAACGAATCGTCGGATGGAAGGGACGAATCGGTTCCGGAGTCGCCGGTGGAATCGGCGTCGCCGTTCCCGGCAACATCGCGGGACCCGCCGGACGAGTCTGACGAATCGGCCCCGGCGTCCGCTCCCCCGGCGTCCATCGTCCCCGCGTCTCGCCCCGCGCCACCCGTGTCATAGGGGTCGTAGCACGCTGACGCGGTGAAGCTCAGCACGATCAGAAGGCACGATCCCCGATGCGGTGTGCTCATTGTCTGTCTCCGCGCAAGACATGGGCATGATAACACGCAGAGGACTCTCTTGCCATGCCCGTACCCCACCCGTCAGAAACTCCAAGCCAACGACGGCGGATTCGAGTGGTGTGTGCGCCTTCAGCGCGCAGGCCAACCCGGGCACATCAAAAACTGGGGGGCGGCAAGGATCGCGCTCTGGTTGACACCAGGGGCCGCGCTTGATAGCTACCGTGCACCAAGCCGGGCGGGGTTCCGCCGCACACAAAGGGAGGTTCAAAAATGGCCAAGGTCGCTTCGTCGAAATCCACCACTCGGGCCGCCCGCGGGCGTCGTTCACGAGCCGAGGTCGAGGAGGAGTTCTCCTCCATCGCCGCCGAGGTCGAGGAGCGCGAACCCGAAGACCCGAAGTCCGCCGCCGCAGCGGGGCTCCACGAGCGGGAGATCCGGCAGGCCGTCGAGGGGATCACGGCGGAGAGTGTTGCCCAGAAACTGTCTACCGTCGGGGTCGAAGCGTCGCGCGCGCTCGCCCGCGTCTCCGAACAGCTCCTCGCCGAGGTCCAGGAGCTCGAACGCGTGCGGGAGGCCGTCGCGCTCGAGCGCGCCGAGATCGAGCGGCTTCACAAGATCGACGTCGCCGCGACGGCGCTCGACCAGCTCGTCGCGGACTACAACGCCAAGAAGGCCGGGTTCGAGGCAGAGATCGAGTCCGCACGCAACTCCTGGGCCGAGGAAGAGAAGACCCGCGAACGGACCGTGCGCGAGCAGGAAGAGGCCCAGAAGAAGTCGCGCGAGCGCGAGGGCGAGGAATACGAGTACAGGAAGACACAGGAGCGCAAGAAGGCACAGGAAAAGTTCAACGAGCAGATGGCCACGCTGGAGAAGCAGAACCGGGAGCGACAGGAGACCCTCGAGAAAGGCTGGCTGGAGCGGGAGACGGCCCTGAAGGCCCGCGAGGAGGAGTTCGCCGCCCTCAAGAAAGAGAACGTGGAGTTTCCAAAGAGGCTCGAGCGCGAGGTGGCCCGCGCAGCGGCCGAGGCGCGCGACGCCGCCAAGAAGGAACACGACGTTCAGGTCCAGCTTCTGCGCAAGGACGTCGAGGCCGACTCGCGCGTCGCGGCGCTCCAGATCAAGTCGTTCGAAGAGGTGACGGCAAAACAGCTTGCCCAGCTTTCCGACCTCCAGCAACAGCTCGCCGAGGCCAAGCGCCAGGTGCAGGACATCGCCATCAAGGCGCTCGAGAGCGCCGCCGGCGCCAAGACTCTCGAGGAGGTCCGCCAGATCGCGCGCGAGCAGGCCAAACGCGACCAGAGATGACCGCCGGACCCGGAGCTGTGTTCCTTCGGGATTGCGAAAGGCGGCATGCCGTTCTGTTTGAAACGTTTGGATGCGGCTCGGAGCCGGAAACGAGCGGCGGGGACATTTTTGCCGCCGACCGCACGGTCCCTGCCGACGACTTCAACGGCGGTGGGTGGGTGAAAGCTCCACACCATGTTCCCGGAACCGTCCACGGCGAACAGGATCGAGTCCTCGACTATCGGCCCGTAAGAACCGCCGTAGTCGACCCCGGTGATTCGGTCGGCGATCGCAAAGATGACTTCGCTGTTGCCGGCCTGCGGCTCCTTGTTGAAGAAGTACGCCTCGCCGCCGGTCAGCGATTGCGGGACGTGGAACCGTCACTTCTCTTCGCCCGCCGGCGCAAGCGCCAGGAGATAGTCCTGATCCGTGGCCGCGACGATCGTTCCGTCCTTGAGCAGCGCCGGCCTCGCGGTGACAGACGAGTTGCCCAGATCCTCTCCCCAGACCGAGATGATCTCGTCGTACTCCTTCGCCCACCTTCTGGGCACGGGGCCATTTTCCTGCGCCGGGTCGAGCATGGGGTCATGGAAGAGCCACAAGACGGCCCCGGTGTCGGCGTCCAGCGAATAGAGCCTGCCGGTCGAGGTCCGATGCTCCACGTTCGACACTCTGCATCCGGCATCGTTTCTCTCCTCAACCCTCGCGCCCCGTCTTGCCGCCGCCTGTCGTTCACGGAACCTGCTCCACGGGGGCCTCGAGTTCCACCCTGACGTACTTTGGGCCTACCAGGTATCCCTGCCAGTTCATCCCCGGCCGGTTGACGTAGAGATACCTCAGCTCCGGCGTCTTGGGCCTGCATGTGAACGTGCACGACGGGTTCGGATAGACGGGGTAGGGGTAGTAGGTCTGTTCGGCGCCGTCAACATAAAGGCTCAGACCCTGGGGTGTCCAGCGGAGCTCGAACACATTATGGGTCTTGCCCTCCTGCATGCAGTCGTTGCAATACCGGCCGGAGTCCCAGTCGCAGGCCGTGAGCAGGCCCGAGTTGGGCTTTATCCTCGAGTGGTTCGGCTCCATGCAGCCGTCCGTGCAGTGTGACGGGCAGTTGGCCTGGTCCGTGCAACATTCGCAGCCGGGGAAGTTGGGGTCGGCGGCGCAACGAAAGCAGTGGGGCCGATAGACGACGTCGATCTGGGAGAAATCCGAGTAGTGGTTGAACCTGTCGTTCGGGTTGTCCTCAAGGCCGTCAAAGAGCGGCATGAACTCGGTGTAGGGTTCGGCCATGTCGCGGGGCTGAAACTGGTCATGCGGCCTGAAGTTGTCGACCTCCACCACAAGGCGGCCGCAGTCCACATGGCGCCCGAAGTCGTAGACCAGCCGGCTGTTCCCGTCCACGGGTGTCCAGCCGCCGTTCTCCGGTTGGGGGCCCTGGACGTCGCGGGAGCATGGGCCTGAACATGGAGCCGATCCGTCAAAGACGTCCAGGATGATCTTCTCCGTCGCGCACTGCGCGGAGCACGGCCCCCCACAGTCCACCCCGCACTCCTGTCCGTTTTTTGTCCCGTCGCCGCAGGACGGGGCCTGGCACTTGCCTGCTTTGCACGACTTGCCTACGCAGTCGTTGCCGCTGATGCAGTTCTTGCCGTCGGGGCACGGACAGCAGGGGCCGCCGCAGTCCGTGTCGGTTTCGTTGCCGTTTTTCTTCCCGTCGTCGCACAACTCGACGCCGGCGTCCGGCCCGGCGTCGAAACCCGCATCCACGCCCGCGTCGGGCGTCCCCGTGTCAATTCCGGCATCCGGCATCCCGGTGTCGTCCGGTCCCGCGTCATACGTGTCTGCGTCCTTGGGGCCGCCGTCTCCCCCGCCGCCGTCTGCGAGGAGGGGCAGGCACTTCAGGCCCTCGGCGTAGTATCCCTGTGTCGCAGGCGCCGTCGCCGCTGTTCCCCATCCTCGACACCGCGGCGCGGTAGCCGGACCAGTCGTTGTATGGGACCGCACCGCATGGTATCACCTTGTCCTTGCCGTCGTCGTCCAGGTCCCAAACTGCAAGCACGTGCCGCCCGTCCCTCACCCCCAATCGCTGTATCGTCCTGATATCATTCCTCTATCTCGTACCTGGGCGGCACCATGCGACGGTCGAAAGCGCCGCTTGCATTCAGGCCAGACCCTTGAGCCACTCGGGAAGGTCTTTGACTTTTGCCTCTGGCCGGCTGTTCCGAAAAACCGCAACTCTTCGAAAAGGCCTTCGCAAGTCACTGTTGTCGAAGACATACACCAGCGGCAGCGCGGCGATGGCTGCCTTTAGGTTTGCCATCGTTCGCGGGAAGCGGGGCTTCAATTTCTCAGAGGGCACATCATGACCGCCCTGCGAGACGCGCATCGCCACGCGCTCCTCGCTGAGGGCGGCGTCTTCAAGACCGATGAAGCACAGCACCACCGTGTATCCCGCAGCCACGGCCTCTTTCAGAAAATCCAGTTTGTCGCCGACGGGATCCGAAAAGACGGTCTCGAACGCGAAGCTCTCCTTCTGCCCGAGCAACGCGCGCCGGATGGCGGTTGCTGCATTCGCCGCGGCGTAGGGGTCCATCTCCAACTCGCGCGCGAGGATATCGGCACTCACGTATCTGAGCGCAGCCGGAGCGATATGGGCATGATAGAAGGTTGTCTTGCCGGCTCCGTTGGGGCCCGCCACAGCCACGAGGATCGGCCGCCTGTCAAGTTCGGGGATGTCCTTCAATCGGCGGCCGTGAATTGACGATTGACGAAGCGCCCCACCGTGCGAGTGCCGTCGGCCTCCGTGCGCACAAGGAAACCGGGCCGACCCGGCGCCGGCTCGTAGTGCGGAAACGGCAGACTCCGCAGATGGTCAGCAACGCGGCCGCGCCCCTCGGCAGAGTCAACGGACGCGATACTCGCGGAGAGCGGTTGGGCGGACTTGGACCTCATCAGGGCCATGACCCGGATGCCTTGCAGCAACGGCTCAAGGGCCTCTCCGAGGCGGGCCCAGAATTCGATCTGGCCCGCTATGGAGCGATGTTCGACTTCGCCCGCCATGCGCGCGTCCAAAACGAGGCCATCCGCGATTTTGACTGGTTGTCCCATGCCAGTACGGTAGCAGATTGCTACCATTTGTCAAGAGCCTTCTGACTCCAGTTTCGCCAATTTGGAGCCGAAGATTTGACACGGGATGACACGCTCAACCCGGCATCACGCCGCAGGGCGCATGGAGCGACCCTCGATCGCCCATTCCTCTGTCCGTCGGTCGTTGTCGATTTCCCCCA
>JACRCP010000072.1 GCA_016218965.1 Deltaproteobacteria bacterium
GTGGTCGGCAAATGAGGCGAGACCCGGAAGGCTCAGGCCCACGTGGACCTTGTGCCGGGCGCAGAGGTCGAGGGTCTCTTCGGTGAGGGTCATTCCGTTGGTGAGAAGGTGGAGAAATGGCGGGGCATGCTCGACGACCAGCGCGCCGTCGACCGTCTTGACGTGCTCGCCCGTACAGGTCGAGGCGAACTCGATCAATTCCGCGACGCCGGGCTTGAGAAGCGGCTCGCCGCCGGTGAACGCAAGCTGCGTCACGCCCATCGCGCAGAGCTTCGCGAGGGTCTTCTTCCACCACTCGACGGTCATTTCCTCGTGACGCGCAAACCGCCCGTCCGGCGCAAACCACGGGCACGAGCAGAAGAGACATTCATGGTTGCACGCGTACGTCATCTCAAGCACGGCGGTCGAAGGCAAAAACGACGCCGCAAGACGGCTGGTGACGGGTTTTGGCTGGCCGGTCATGAAAAGGGCCTACTTCGGAAGCGAAACGCCGAGGAGCTCCTGCAGGCGGGGGAGGTAGTTCTTGAGCGGGACTTCTTCAGTCGTCCGTTCCTTGGGTATCCAAAAGGTGGTCCTGTTCTCAACAAACGCGCGTATCAGCAAGATCATAGGTCACGCCGCGGAACCGGTGGTCCTTCGTATTGCCCGACAACTTGACGATCAATACCGGCTTTGGGTTTTTCTGGTCCGGGCTGCACTTCCTGCAAAACTCCGAGCCATCGACACTCAATTCAATGCCTTTGATGTTTTTCAATTTGTGGCCGATGCCTATGGCGGCACCGTACCCGACCTCCTGGGTTTTCGAATACTGCGTCCGCGACCCATCCTTGGGGCACAAATAGTCAATTGTATCCCCCAGCGCGGTCTGTTCGTAACACATGGGACTGAATTTTTCCAGGTCGGCCGGCAGAGGCTTGTCGGCCAGCTCCTTGAGCTTCCGGGCGATCTCCTCTCTCGTCAACGGTTTGGCAGGCTCGGCTGTCTTGGCGGGCGCGGGTTGTGTGACGGCGGGAGGGTTGGCCGACTGGTCGGACGGCTGTTCCGCCCCGCGCGCCCAGAGTCTTGCGCCGGCCAGCAGAAGGACGGCCGCGGTCGTTGCGATCAGGATTGCCAACAGCAAGGTATGCACTGACTACATCCTCGGCCCGAGTATGCACGCCGCGCGCGAGCGTGTCAAAACGCAAGAACGGAACCACGTTGGTCCGCTACACCCGGTACAATTCTGTCGGGCGGCCGTTTGACATGTCGTACGCGAATCCGTACGATGTGGGCAGGAGGTTCGCGTGACCACGCTCTCGGCCAGCGCCGCACGGGCCAGTCTTTACAAGCTGATAGACGAATCGGCGGCGTCTCATGAGCCAATCCAGATCACCGGAAAACGCTCGCAGGCGGTCCTGGTGTCCATGGACGACTGGCGCGCCATCCAGGAGACCTTGTACCTGCTTTCTATTCCGGGGATGCGCGATTCAATTCGGCGCGGGCTCAAAACACCCGTGGGCAAGTGCGCCCGAAAGCTCAACTGGTGAACTGGCGGCTGGTCTATACAAAGCGGGCCACGAAGGACGCGAAGAAGATCGCCGCGGCGGGGTTGCGGCCCAAGGCCGAGGCGCTGCTAGCGCTCATCGAAGAGGACCCGTTTTGGACTCCGCCGCCGTTCGAAAAGCCCGTCGGCGACCTCGCCGGCGCCTACTCGCGGCGCATCAACATCCACCACAGGCTCGTGTACCAGGTTCTCGCGAAGGACCGGATCGTCAAGGTCATCCGCCTGTGGACGCATTACGAGTAGAAACAAAGCCGAAATCGTCCGTGGGAATTTGCATGCCGGGCTGAATTCAGTTACAAACCGGGGCGGACACGCGGCGGAAAGGAAACGGAGGTTCTCATGCGGCCGAAGCTTGGGGTGAACGTCGATCATGTGGCGACATTGCGGCAGGCGCGGGGGGTGCAGTATCCGGACCCTGTCGCGGCGGCAGTTCTGGCCGAGATCGGGGGCGCCGATCAGATTACGGTGCACCTGCGCGAGGACCGGCGGCACATCTCGGAGCGCGACTTGAAGATCCTGCGGCAGACGGTGCGCACTCGCCTAAACCTCGAGATGGCCGCCGTGCAGGAGATGTGCTCGATGGCCTACGACGTCCGGCCCGATGCCGCGTGCCTCGTCCCCGAGCGGCGGCAGGAGCTTACGACCGAGGGGGGCCTAAACGTGGTTGACAACATCGAGTCCATCAAGAAGACCTGCGCGTTCCTCCGCGACGGCGGGATAGAGGTGAGCATCTTCATAGACCCCGAGGCGGACCAGCTCCGGGCGTCGCACCGTGCCGGCGCCAACTGCGTCGAGCTGCACACGGGAAAGTACTGCGACGCCCCCAACGCGCGAGCGCGCGCCGAGGAGCTCGAACGCCTTGTCGATGCCGCCAAGGCCGGGCGGAAGCTCGGCCTGAAGATCAATGCCGGGCACGGCCTCAACTACCACAACGTGTACGACGTTGCGGCCATCGAGGAGATCGAGGAGTTCAACATCGGCCACTCGATCGTGGCGCGCGCGGTGCTCACCGGGATGGAGGAGGCGGTGCGTGAGATGGTCGAAACGCTCAGGTACGCGCGTGGGTGAAGAAGGCAAGAGGCATGAGGCGTAAGGCATGAGTGAGAGGATTCGTCTTCATAAGTTCCTGGCGGACTGCGGGGTTGCCTCGCGGCGGAAGTCCGAAGAGATCATCGAGAGGGGACACGTCAAGGTGAACGGGCGCGTCGTCGACGAGGTCGGCACCACCGTGGACCCGTTTTCCGACACCGTTATGGTCGACGACACGCCCGTCAACGTCCACAAGGAAAAAATCCACATCCTGATGAACAAGCCCAAGGGCGTCGTCACGACGACCATCGATCCCGAGAAACGCCAGACGGTGATCGACGTTCTGGGGACCGTGGACGTCCGCGTCTACCCCGTCGGGCGGCTCGACTATGACACCGAGGGCGTGCTCCTGCTCACCAACGACGGCGAGCTTGCCAACGCGCTTCTCCACCCGTCGTCCGAGATTTGGAAGGTCTACGAGGTCAAGGTCAAGGGCGTGCCGCACTACGCGCAGATCAACAAACTCAAGCAGGGCCTGGTCCTCGACGACGGCCCCACGGCGCCTGCCAGGGTGAAAGTCGAGGAGGGAACCGGCCGGAACACGTGGCTGGTCCTGGGCCTTACGGGCGGCCGGTACCACCAGATAAAGCGGATGTGCGCAAGCGTTGGGCTCCCGGTGCTCAAGCTCCGCCGCATCGAGTTCGCGGGGCTGCGGGTCGACGAGATGAACCCCGGCGAGTGGCGTTACCTCAAGCCCAAGGAAGTCGGCCGCCTATGGGCGCTGGCCCGATCGGCCCGGGCGGCGGCGGAAGCCCGCCGAAGGCGGGCGAAAGGCGGTAGGCCGGAAAAGCCTAAAGTTCCAGTGACGGATTCGCGGTGAGATCCACGGCGTGGTTTTCGCCCCTGACGAGCCGGGGGTACCCCGCGGCGGCTATCATGGCGGCGTTGTCGGTGCAGAGGGCAGGCGGGGCGAACCAGGCGCGGATGCCTTCGGCGGCACAGCGATCTTCCATCACCGCGCGGATCCTGGAGTTGCTTGCAACGCCGCCCGCGACCACGACGTCCGTCACACCGGCCTTGTTGGCGGCAAGCAGCGTCTTTGACGCCAGCGTGTCGGCGACGGCTTCCTGAAAAGACGCAACGAGATCGAAGAGCCGCCCGCCCTCGGGAATACCTTTCGAACGGACGACGTTGACGACGGCCGTTTTGAGCCCCGAAAACGAAAACTCGAGCCTCTTGGGCATCGCGCGGGGGAAACGAAACGCCTTCGGGTCCCCATCTCTTGCCATCCTGTCGATGACGGGGCCGCCCGGGTAGCCCAGACCCAGGAGCTTGGCGACTTTGTCGAACGCCTCGCCCGCTGCGTCGTCGCGCGTCCTTCCCACGAGCTTGTACTGACCCAAATCCTCAACCAGATACAGGCTCGTATGCCCGCCCGAAACGATGAGACCAAGATACGGCGCCTCCGGGTGCCGCTCTTCAAGGCGGACGGCGCACAGGTGGCCCTCAAGGTGGTTGACGCCCACGAGCGGGATCTTTTTCGCCATCGCCACCGCCTTGGCAAACATCACACCGACCAGAAGCGACCCCATCAGTCCCGGGCCGGCAGTAACGGCGATTCCGCCGGCGCGATCGAGCGTCGTTCCCGCGGTCGCAAGCGCCTCCTCGACTACCGGGAGGATCTTGACGACGTGGTTGCGCGAAGCCAGCTCGGGGACGACCCCGCCGTACGCCGCGTGAAGGTCCGCCTGGCTCGCGACGACCGACGACAGGACCTTCCTCCCGTCCTCGACCACCGCCGCCGCCGTCTCGTCGCACGAGCTTTCGATGCCCAGCGTCAACATGCGACGCAAGCTAGTACCAAAGTTCGTGAAGGTCAATTTGACTTCCGGTCTTGCGGAAGTAAGATGCGCCCGCATGATACCGGTGCTCTTCAAGATACCGCTTCCGTTTTCGATCTTCGGGTTCGACGCGATCCCCATCAACTCGTACGGACTGCTGTTGGTTCTGGGGTTCTTCA
>JACRCP010000074.1 GCA_016218965.1 Deltaproteobacteria bacterium
CGTCAAAACCGCGACCCTCAAACAGAACGCCAAGGTGTACCTTGACGAGGCGGTCTGGGCAGGGGTGCCGGAGGTGTGGTGCGAGTAGAAACGGAGCGCGCGGCAGGCGCCTCCAGACGGCCGCTCGTCGGTCTACCAAGGTCGCATGAGCACACCAGTTTCAGGCTTTTGGGAGGCACTCGGAACGTTTCCGGGGCGGGCACAAGGGGAGGGATGCGTTCCACAATCGGGTATTCGGGCATCCGGATGATGTTGGGTGCCGGCCCGTTTGTCACGGGTTGTCGCACTCGTCAACCTGCTTTGCGAGCATTCCGTCGGGGTCGGGCACGGTCCTCAAGAGCTCCCTTGCCTTGTCTCTGGACGCCTTCGCCGCCTTGTCGTACGGCTCGGCCTCCCGGTTTCCCGCGGATGCGGAGTTCGGGTCGAGATCGTTGAACACGTTGAACCTGAGCGCCCGGGTGCGTATCTGTTTCGCCATGGCTGCGTCGTTGCGGCACTGGCGCAGCAGCGCCACGACCTCGCTTTGCGCCTTTTCAACCGCGGCGTCACGCTCGAAGATCCGCTTTACCAGAGCGTTGATTCTCTGCTGGGCGGCGTCGGAAAGCGGATCCCCGGGGAACCGCCGGATCACCTCCCGGAACCTGGCTATGGCGGCGTGATCGGCCTGGTTGTTTTTGGCCGTGTCGGCCGCATTCATCGCCTCGACCGCCTTGTCGAAGTAGTACCGTGCCGTCAGCTTGAGCTCCCGGTTTTCGGCCCGGAGTTGCTCGAGTTCACCCTTGGCTTCCGACAACACCTTGTCGGCTCTCGCTTTTTCCTCGGCCATCCGGGCGATGGCCAGTCGGGTGTTGTCCCGTTCCGTTCGGAATTGCAGCAGGAAATACGAACAGACGGCGACGACCAGCAAAAGCAGACCGCCGGCGACAAAAAGGAAAACCTCGCCGAACAACCCCTTCCCGGGCGGGTGGGTTTCGGAAGCGTTTTTTCTGTCCGTGAAAAAGACGGTGGTGGTTCCCCGACACACGGGGCACTGGATCTTCCGCCCGGCCCACTCGGTGCCCACTTCGAGCGTCTCTCCGCACGCCCGGCATTGGCATCTCTTGAATCGGCTCATCACCGCCAAAAGATAACGCGGCGGGGCCGTCGTTGTCCACTGCGGGCCCCTACCCGCCAGTCATCGGATACGACGGCCTTCATTTTGGCGTTGATTTCCGGTTTCAAAGGTGGTTAATTGCACCCGCCTGACGGTACGGTCCCGGAAGAGGGTATGGCGCTTACGTTTTCCGACAAGGCAGAGGCGGAGATTAAGGCCCTGTTGCCCCGCTATCCCGCGGGCGAGGCGGCGCTCATACCGGTGCTGACGCTCGCCGCGCAGGAGTACGGTGCCCTCACCGACGATGTCATAGACCTTGTTTCGACCCGTCTCGGGATCCCGCCGACCAGGGTGCTCGCCACCGCGACTTTCTACACGATGCTCCCCAAGAAACCCGTGGGGAAGCACCACGTCCAGGTCTGCACCAACATAGCGTGCTCGCTCCTTGGCGCCGAGCACGTCGTGGAAAAGCTCGAGCGCAAGCTGGGAATCCGCCGCGGCGAGACGACCGCCGACGGCCTTTTCACGCTCTCGGAGGTCGAGTGCCTGGGCTCGTGCGGGAGCGCGCCGGTGATGATGGTCAACGAGACGTTCCACGAGAACCTCGACGAGGATGCGATCGACCGCGTCCTTGAGGAATGCAGGCGTGGATAGGATCTTCACCAGGGACTGGGACAAGCCGCAGGGCCACCTCCTTTCGGTCTACGAGGAGGCGGGCGGGTACGGCGCGCTCAAGAAGGCGCTTTCGATGACCCGCGAGGCCGTCATGGGCGAGGTGAAGGCCGGCAACCTCCGGGGCAGGGGCGGGGCGGGGTTCCCGGCGGGCGTCAAGTGGGGCTTCATGGCCAAGGACGACGGCGGGCCGCGGTATCTGTGCATCAACGCGGACGAGGGCGAGCCGGGGACGTTCAAGGACCGCTACATCATGGAACGTAGTCCTCACCTGATGCTCGAAGGGGCCGCCATCACATCCTTCGCCATCAACGCGCACGCCTGTTACATCTACATCCGGGGCGAGTTCTACTCGGCCGCGAGGCGCGTGCGCGAAGCCATTGACGAGGCCGTCAAGGCCGGGCACCTCGGCAAGAACATCCACGGATCGGGGTTTGACCTCGACATCCACGTCCACATGGGCGCGGGGGCGTACGTGTGCGGCGAGGAGTCGGCGCTCATCGAATCGATAGAGGGGAAACCCGGCAAGCCCCGGAGCAGGCCGCCTTTCCCGGCCGCGGTGGGGCTCTTCAACCGGCCGACGATAGTCAACAACGTCGAGACCATCGCCGCCGTGCCTTCGATCATCGAAAGGGGCGGGGCATGGTACGCGGCGCTCGGCACGCCCGGGAACGGCGGGACCAAGCTCTACTGCGTGTCGGGGCACGTGAAAAAGCCGGGGATCTTCGAGCTTCCGATGGGGACGCCGCTTCGGGAGATCATCTTCACGCACGCCGGCGGGATGCGCGGGGCGGCGCCGCTAAAGGCAGTCATTCCGGGCGGCTCGTCGACGCCGGTTCTCACGCCCCAAGAGATAGACGTCAAAATGGATTTCGACGGCCTCAAGGCGGTGGGGTCCATGCTCGGCTCGGCCGCCACCGTCGTGTTCGACGACACCGCGTGCATGGTAAGATCACTTGCTCGGCTCGCGCACTTCTACGCCCATGAGTCGTGCGGCCAGTGTACGCCGTGCCGCGAGGGCACGCACTGGATGGCCAAGATCGTCGACCGCATCGAAAGCGGCAAGGGCCGGGCGGGCGACATCGATCTCCTTGACGACGTCGCGTCGAGCATCATGGGCAACACGATCTGTCCGCTTGGCGACGCGGCGGCTATGCCGGTTTCGGGGTTTTTGAAAAAGTTCCGCGTCGAGTTCGAAGAGCACGTCACGACCGGGCGGTGCCGGTTCCCGCCGCAGGCGCTGGCGCCGGTCAAGACGGACAGGGCGTGGGTGTGAACGGAAGGCGGAAGGCAAGAGGCACGAGGCACGAGGCGGAAGGCGGAAGGCGTGATTGAGTCCTTGATGTTTTATTTGTTTGCGGCGGTGTGCGTCGGAGGGGCGCTCATTGCGGTGTTTCGCCGGGAGCCCGTGGTCGGGGCGGTCGGTCTCATCGCCATGTTGCTCGGCGTCGCGGGGGTTTTCGTCCTGCTCCATGCGCATTTCCTGGCGGTCGTCCAGGTGCTGGTGTACGCCGGCGCCGTGATGGTGCTCATCGTGTTCGTGATCTTCCTCGTCGACCCGAGGCGCGAGGGGCCGCTTCCGCTCCGCGGGATCATCATGAAAGGGTTCGGCGCCATCGCGGCGGTGTTCATCCTGCTCGAAGTGGGGCGGGCGTTCCTCAGGGGCGGCGGCTCGCGCGCGGAACTCCCGGCGGGGTTCGGGTCAATCGAGGCGTTCGGCGAGGCGCTTTTTGGCGCGTGGCTCCTGCCGTTCGAGCTGGTCTCTGCTCTGCTCGTCGTCGCGATGGTCGCGGCGCTGGTGCTTGCCAAGAGGCGGACATGACAGTCGGCGTAGGGCACTATCTGGCGCTTGCGGCCCTTTTGTTCTGCATAGGGGCGTTCGGCGTCGTGCTCCGCCGGAACTTCCTTGCGGTGCTCATGTCGCTCGAGATCATGCTTAACAGCGCCAACATAGTCTTCGTCGCGTTCGCCCGCCAGGCCGGCGGGCACGCGGGGCAGGTCATCGCGTTCTTCGTGATGGCCCTGGCGGCGGCCGAGGTGGCCACCGGGCTGGCGCTCGCAATCGCCTGGTTCCGCGTCGCCCGGACCGTGAACGTGGACGAGGCCGGAGAGATGAAGCATTGAAGACGAATCCGCACAGATTTGCCACAGAGTAGTAGATCAGAGGGCACAGGGATTCTGTTTGGAATTGCCCCCTCCAACTCTGTGATCTCTGTGGCCTCTGTGGCTGAAAAGGTCGTGAAACGGATTTGAAGGCGGCGTTGATGATGCAGGCGCTTTCCAACATGCAGAACTACCTGTGGCTCATCCCGGCCCTGCCGCTTCTGGGTGCGATCGTCAACGGCCTCTTCGGGCGCCGCCTCTCGACGGCGTTCGTTTCGGCCCTGGCGATCTCGACGGTGACGGTGTCTTCGGTGCTTTCGGTGATGGCGTTCTTCGCGGTCCGGCTCGTTGCGCACGGGGCGCCGATGGTGACTTCGCTGGGTTCGTGGTTCGCTATCGACCGCTACGGCGTGGCCATGAACTTCATGGTCGATCCCCTAAGCTCGGTCATGATCCTGGTCGTCACGATCGTCTCGACGCTCATACACATCTACTCGGTCGGGTACATGAAGGGCGACCCGGGGTACCACCGCTACTTCGCGTACCTCAATCTCTTCGTGTTCGCCATGCTCGTCCTCGTCATGGGCGACAACCTCGTCCTGATGTTCGTCGGTTGGGAGGGCGTGGGGCTCTGTTCGTACCTCCTGATAGGCTTCTGGTTCACCGACGAGGAAAAGGCCATAGCCGGCAAGAAGGCGTTTGTCGTCAACCGGATCGGCGACTTCGGGTTCCTGCTCGGAATCATTCTCCTGTTCCACTACGCGGGCACGGTGGACTTTGCGGGGCTCCGCGAGGTGGCCCCGCATTTCGACGTGGCCGCGGGCACGCTCACGGTCATCACGCTCCTGCTCTTTTTGGGCGCCTGCGGCAAATCGGCGCAGATCCCGCTGTACGTCTGGCTTCCCGACGCCATGGCCGGCCCCACGCCGGTTTCGGCCCTCATCCACGCCGCCACCATGGTGACCGCCGGCGTATACATGGTCTGCCGGTTGTCGTTCATGTTCGCCCTTGCCCCGGTCACGATGGGGGTCATTGCCGGCATCGGCACGCTCACGGCGCTCTTCGCCGCAACCATCGGGCTTGCCCAGAACGACATCAAGAAGGTGCTTGCGTACTCGACGGTGAGCCAGCTCGGGTACATGTTCGCCGCGGCCGGAGTCGCCGCCTTCTCGGCCGGTATGTTCCATCTCGTGACGCATGCGTTCTTCAAGGCTTGCCTGTTCATGTGCGCCGGTTCCGTGATCCACGCGCTCTCGGGCGAACAGGACATCGGCAAGATGGGCGGGCTTTCGGCCAAGCTCCCCGATACGCGGTTCACGTTCCTGGTGTCCACGATTGCCATCGCCGGTTTCCCGCCGCTCTCCGGTTTCTTCTCGAAGGACGAAATACTCTGGCTCGCGTTCACGTCGCGCAACCCGGCGATCCCCGGACTGAACTACGCGGTCTGGGCGGGGCTTGCCATCACGGCGTTCCTGACGGCGCTGTACATGTTCAGGCTCTATTACATGGTGTTCACGGGCGGGTACGCGGGACACGCGCACCCGCACGAATCACCCAAGGTAATGACGTGGCCGCTCGTGATACTTGCTGCGGTGACCATGGTCCTGGGTTTCATAGGGCTTCCGGCGTGGCTCGAACACCCCGTCGAAAAGGCCTTCGTCGCCGTGCACGGGTTGTTCTCGAAGGCGCCATGGTCGTACCCGAACTTCGGGCACTTCATTTCGTCGAGTTTCTACGCGCAGGGGTCCAACTTCGGGTTCGCCGAGTTTTCGCACGCCGCCGAGATCGGTTTCACGCTGTTCTCGATAGGCATTGCGGTGGCCGGGTGGTACACGGCGAAACGGCTCTACGCCGGGCGCACCTCCGCGGTGCCCGAGCGGCTGGCCGAAAGGGCCGGAGGGCTTTACCGCGGGGCGGTGGCCAAGTGGTACGTCGACGAGATCTACGACGCCATCATCGTCAAGCCGTTCTGGGCCGTCTCCCGGGCGCTGCACCAACTGGTCGACGTTTTCATCATCGACACGCTGATGGTCAACGGACCGGCGTACATTGCGCAGGGCACCGGCTACGTGCTCAAGTTCTGGCAGAACGGGAACGTTCAGCGATACCTTGCCGCGATCCTGGTTGGAGCGGGAGTCGTGGTGTACGTGCTTCTGAAAGGCTGAAGGCCGAAGATGGAACTCGAAGACAACCGGCAACCCAACCACGCTCTCTGCGATTTGAATGGTTCTGAAGAAGGGTCTTGGGGCCCAAGGTGATGGAAGCGTTGAGTGAACATATGTTGGGCATAGTGACGTTCCTGCCCCTCGCCGGGGCGGCGGGGCTCCTGCTCGTTCCGGCGGCCGAGGCGGGGATAGCCAGGGCGGTGGCGATGGTGTTCTCGCTCGCCTCGGCGGTCGCGTCGTTCATCGTGCTGTACCATTTCGAACCGGGCTACGCCGGAATGCAGTACGAGGTCGACGTCTCCTGGCTGTCGCATCCGACCGTTTCGTACCACATGGGCATCGACGGCATTAGCCTCTTCCTGGTCCTTCTGACCACGGTGCTCACGCCCGTGGTGATTCTCTCGACCTGGTCCGCCATCAAGGACCGCGTCCGGGAGTTCATGGTGTGCATGCTCATGCTCGAGACGGGGATGCTGGGCGCGTTCCTGGCGCTCGACATGTTCCTGTTCTTCCTGTTCTGGGAGCTGATGCTCATCCCGATGTACCTCATCATCGGAGTGTGGGGCGGCGAGCGGCGCATCTACGCGTCGGTCAAGTTCTTCATATACACGGCGCTCGGCAGCGTCTTCATGCTGCTCGCGATCCTTTTCATGTACTGGAAGAGCGCCGACCCGCAGACGGGCGCGCGGACCTTTGACGTCCTCAGGCTCTACGGCGTGACGTTCGCGCCCGGCGAGCAGCGATTCCTGTTTCTGGCCATGGGCCTTGCATTCGCCATCAAGGTGCCGATGTTCCCGTTCCATACATGGCTCCCGGATGCGCACGTCGAGGCGCCGACCGCCGGGAGCGTGATCCTCGCGGCGGTGCTCCTCAAGATGGGGACGTACGGGTTCCTGCGGTTCGCCATGCCGCTCTTCCCCGACGCGGCGTGGGAGTTCATGCCGTGGGTCGCGGGGATTGCCGTGGTCGGGATCATCTACGGCGCGATGATGGCGCTCGTGCAGAAGGACCTGAAGAAGCTGGTGGCGTATTCGTCGATCAGCCACCTGGGCCTTGTCATGATCGGCATCTGCTCGCTGGGCGTCACCGGGATGACCGGAGCGGTCTACCAGATGCTCAACCACGGCGTCTCGACCGGCGGGCTGTTCCTCATGGTCGGGGTGCTCTACGAGCGGCGGCACACGCGCCTCATCGCCGAGTACGGCGGCCTGGCGGGGGTCGTCCCGCGCGCGGCTGCGGTCTTTCTGGTCATCTGCCTCTCCTCGATCGGCCTGCCGGGGACCAACGGCTTTGTCGGCGAGTTCCTGACGCTGATGGGGTCGTTTGTCGCCCCCGTTTTCAACTTCGCGATGATCGGCGGCCGTTGGTTCGTCTACCTGGCCGCCACCGGGGTGGTGCTTGGCGCCGTGTACATGCTCTGGGCGTACCAGAAGGTGATGTTCGGGCCGGTGACAAACGACGCCAACAAGGGCCTTCCCGATCTTTCGTCGCGCGAGATGCTTGTTTTCGTCCCGGTGCTTTTCCTGATATTCTACATGGGGATCCACACCACGTTCTTCACGGACCGCATCGCGCCGTCTGTGACCCCGATAGCCGCGCGAATGACGGACCACACCGGGTTCGATCTGGGCAAGACACGGCCTGATCTCACGCCTGCGACGCTGATGCGGCTCAAGGAACGGCTCCAGCCGGGGCAGGGGGGCGAACGATGAACCTCGCCCCGTTTGCACCCGCCGATCTTTTCCACCTGGCCCCGCTTCTGGTCGTGCTGGGAGGCGCGCTCGTGACGATGCTCATGGCGGCGTTCGCCAGGGGCCGCGACGCCTCGTTCATCGGCGGATTCGCCCTGGCGTTTTTCGCGGCCGCGATCTGGCTCGATTTGCGGGCGCTTGCGTCCCCCGTCCCCGTTCCCGAGTCGGTGGCGGCGATGCTCACCCCCGATGCGTTCTCGGCACTCGCCGACATCGTCATCTACGCGGGCGGTGCGCTCTGCGTCATGATGGCGGGGGGGTATTTCCGCACGCACCAGCTCGTGCGCGGCGAGTTCTTCTCGCTCATGCTTTTCTCGGCCGCCGGGATGTCGCTCATGGCCATGGCGGCCGACCTCCTCGTCCTCATCATCGGCCTCGAGCTCGCGTCCCTTTCGCTGTACGTCATGGCGGCGTTCTCGCGGACGACGCGCGCCTCGCCCGAGGCCGGGCTCAAGTACTTCGTCACCGGGGCGTTCGCGTCGGCGTTCCTGGTCTTCGGCGCCGGCCTCCTCTACGGCTTCGCGGTGTCGTCCCCGGCAGGGGAGGGCATGGCGGGGTCTCCGCTCAACATCGGGATACTCGCGATCCAGATCCGCAACGCCGCCGCGGTCGGCGCCGTCACACCCATACTGGCTGCGGGGCTGGGCATGGTGCTGGTGGGGATGGCCTTCAAGCTCGGCATGGTGCCGTTCCATATGTGGGTGCCCGACGTGTATCAGGGCGCCCCCACGCCGGCCACGGCATTCATGGCTGCGGGGATGAAGGCGGCGGCCGCCGCGGCGCTCGTGAAGATCCTGCTCGTGGCGTTCGGCAAGGACATGCTGTTCGGGACCGGAGGCTGGTGGACGCTCCTCGCGGTGCTGGCCGTGCTCACTATGTCCGTGGGCAACCTGGTCGCGCTTGCACAGAACAACATCAAGAGGATGCTCGCGTATTCCAGCATTGCACACACGGGCTACCTGATGCTGGGTCTTCTGGCTGCGGCCTGGGTCGGCCCCGGGACCGAGGCGGGAATCGAGGCGGCGGTCGCCGTCGGGTACTACGTCGCGGCCTACATGCTGATGAACGTGACGGCCTTTGCCGTCGTGTCGTACTTCGAAACGCCGCGCGGGGGAAACCTGTTGATCTCGGACTACGCCGGGCTTTCGCGCCAGCATCCCGGGTTGATGCTGATCCTTGCCGTGGGTCTGTTCTCGCTGGCGGGGATGCCCCCGACCGCGGGGTTTTTCGCCAAGTTCTACGTCTTCAAGGCGGCCATAGACGCGAAACTCTACTGGCTTGCTGTTGCCGGGGTTCTAAACAGCCTCGTTTCGTTCTACTACTACCTGCGCGTCCTCATCTACGCGTACATGCACGAGCCAATCCCCGCCGCTCCCCGCGAGGCCCCGACGGCGCTGCTCAAGATCTCTCTGGGCTTCTCATCGCTCGCCATCCTGTGGTACGGGCTCTTCCCGACCTCGGTCCTCTCGGCCGCCCGCAACGCCTTCGCGTTCCTCGCGTCAATCAAGGGGTGGGAATAGCCCTTCGCCTTCCAACCTCCGCCCCCCTCTCGACGTGTTTTCTCGTCACGTCAGCGCCGGGGTCGGCCTCGTGCCCGCCGCGGGCCGCCCCGGGTGCGACGTTCCCGGCACACCGAGGCCGTTCGGCGCAGAAAAAAGGCGGACCGTGAACCTTGTCATATGTGCAGCGGCGTGATAACTTTAGAATATGAAGTTCGATGTTCGGTTTGTCCCAAGTGCCGATGAAGACTTGGGCTACTACCAAGTCCGGGAACAGAGAATCATCCTCGACGCGGTAGGGAGGTTCCTGGAGGTCGATGCGGACGTGGAAAGCAAGAGGCGGAAGCAGCTCCGGCCGAATCCGCTTACACCTTGGGAACTGCGGATCGGGGACTACCGTGTCTTCTACGAGATCAAGCCGACTGGGTTGGTAAGAGTACTGGCAGTCGGCCACAAGGTGCACAACGATCTGTTTGTACGGGGAGAGAGGGTCGAGATATGAAAACTGTAGATCTCAGCAAAGGACAGCATTCGCTCAGCGAGGTGCTCACACTTGCGGAATCCGATGCGGTTCTTATCCACTCGGCGTCCGGTGAGGACTTCGTTCTCGAACACGCGGATGACTTTGACCGGGAGGTCGCTGCCTTGGGCAGCAGCGCGAAGTTCTCTTCTTTTTTGGATGCCAGATCAAAGGAGGCCGGGGACCTTCCGATGAGCGAGGTCTGTAAGAAGCGTGGCATCTGACCCCGGCGGGAAACGCCGAACCATGCAATCCGGCGGAATGCCAGAAGACCGGCGTCCGCTGATTGCCATCGTTGGTTGGAAGAGACGCGGGGAGAATCGTAGCCCATGAAGTTCGCTGTTTCAGATCTCAAATCTCTGTCGAAGGCGGTCCGATCGCTCAGCACCCGGGAAGGTACAGCGCTGTCAGCCATGCTCCAACGGCAGCAACGGGACTTCTTTGAGATCATAGACGAGGTTGGCATGGACCCAAGGTGTGCCCGAGCGCATCGGTTTTGCACCATGTTCTGTGCGCTCGCGTTCGGGTACGCGGAGGGATCTGCCGGATACCGACTTCCAAGGTACCCGGGAGATGCAATCCAAGAAACAGCGGGCTTCATGGCGCGAGGCGAGGAGGCTCAAATCGGAAGAAGAGCTTGCGGATATCGGAAGCGAATACTCCGTCATGTACTCACACACGATGACTTCGATGAGGACGATACGGCGTGGCTCTGTACGACGATTTCAGCTTTCCTGTTCCTCGTGGAAAGGTCGCTCGGACGCAGAAGATGAGGATGGACACCCAACAAGCGGCTCCATCGGATTGCCGACAAATCCGGCACCCGGTGAGCCTCAGCGTTAGCCAGATCGGACATTGACGGAGATTGCTCTCATGCACAACAACCCTCTACCGAGAATTGACGAGCAACCGGAGGTTCGAGCGAGACTCCTTCCTTTTTGTCGAATCAAGCCGGGAGGCGTCTGGACTGACGCAGCATCCGGACACAGAGTGGCGTGTATCGACGCCACCGACGCCTCGGCAGTATCTACCTTCATGGACGGCAGGCGCGCCCGGCTTGCAATCCAAGATCCGCCCTACAACCTCGTGGCGTTCGAGACGCGAGGGATTGGCGAGTACATCGACTGGTCTCGCGCCTGGGTGACGAACAAGTTGCGAACCCTTGAGCCGGACAGTTCGTTCTACGTGTGGCTCGGTGCTGACCAGAGAGACCACTTTCAGCCCCTGCCGGATTTCATGATCCTAATGCGCGAGTTTCCGATCCAAGCACGAAGTTTCATCACTGCGCGGAACCAACGAGGGTACGGCACCCAAAAGAACTGGATGGCGGTGCGCCAAGAATTGCTCTACTACGTCCGAGGCACTCCAGCATTCAACATTGAAGCAGAGTACACGGACATCCCCAAGACGCTTCGCGGGTACTACAAGGATATTGGCGGTGAGCGCACTGAGAATCTCGAGCGCGGAAAGGGCGACACAATTCGGGCGGGTAACGTTTGGATTGATATCCAGCAAGTGTTCTATCGACTTCAAGAGAACGTGTCCGGTTGCTACGCGCAGAAACCGTTGAAGAGCACGGACCGCATCATCCGTGCGAGCTCGCACGTCGGGGACCTTGTCATCGACTTCTTCGCCCACTCCGGAACCACTCTATTGGCTGCTGAACTCGCGGGTCGCCGCTGTTATACCGCAGACATCAACCCGGTTTTCTGTGAGATCGCCATTCGTCGGCTGGAGCACTTCCGCGCATCTGGCAAGACCGGATGGCAGAACGGTCACGCGTTCGAGAAAGAGATGCCTGCCGAGGCGCTGCTGGCTCTTGCTGGCCAATCGCCGGATCGCGCCACGCAACCCACGCTCTTCTGAGAGGCTGCGAGCATGGAGGCGCTGCGGAAACAGCTCGACGACTTGGTGGCCGCATTGCTGGACGCTGCGGCAGTCCGAGCAAGGGTTGATGAGGTCTACTCGGTCTACCCATTCAACGAGTTTGAGTACGTCATTGCGACACTCCTCGGCCGCAACGTGTTGTCGCTTGATCAGTACTACGAGATGCGCGACAGCTACATGGAGCGAAACGCCTTTCTCTACATCTTCGAGATCAGTGCTCCTAGGACGTTCGGTGAGGCCTGGGCGCAAGGACATCTGAAGGAGTTGGTTCCTGATCTCTCCAAGCCGTCCAAGAAGCTCGATCCCGAGTACTCAGGGGAATACGACTTCTTTCTCGACGGAAAGATTCGAATCGAGGTGAAGGCTTCTCGTGCGGTTGATGCGGAGAGCGATGATCCTCTCTACGTAAAAGCCTTGGCCTCGGACTCCAAGCGGCCGTTCTGGATGAACGAAGCCTTCTTGCTGCGACGTCTTCGTATGGGTTGCTGTTTGGCGCGACAAGATCCGCTATTGGATTCTGTCATCCCATGAGCTGGAGAACCACCGCGACTATTCACGCGGTCAGCATCGCGGCAACACTGGCGAGGGACAACTTCATGTCCGTCAGGACAACATTCGTGACTTCGATGGATACGAAGCTCCTTCCAATGAGCTTGGCAAGGCTATTCGGGATGCCTACGATCGCGAACTGCGGGCCAGGGGACGGTGAACTGGCTAACAACCGGTTGTAGCGGACGGCGCGTCGCGCCGCCGCTGAAGCTGAGCGTTAGGCCGAAAATTGCCGGTGCCGGGTTCACATTGAAGGTGCAAGCGCAAAAAGGCCCGTGATTTCCGTACTCCAAAACAAATGTACGAACGCAAGGACAAGTTCTACAGGAAGGCCAAGGCCGAAGGGTTTCGGTCGCGGGCGGCGTACAAGCTGATCGAGCTGAACAAAACCCATCGGCTCTTCAAGAAGGGCGACCGGGTGTTCGACATCGGGTGCGCGCCGGGGGGGTTCCTGCAGGTCGTGTCTGAGGCCGTCGGGCCCGGCGGGGTCGTCGCCGGGATCGACCTGCTTGATGTTCCAGCGATCGGACGCGCGAACGTGGCTGTCATCAAAGGCGACGCCCGCGACCCGGAAAGACAAACCGCGCTCCTCGATCTTTTGGGCGGCCCGGCCGACTGCATCCTCTCGGACATGGCGCCAAACACGACGGGCGTCGGGTTCGCTGACGCCTTCAAGTCGTTCGAGCTTGCCTCGATGGTCCTCGACTTGTGTTCGACGCACCTGCGGCCCAAAGGAAACCTCCTCGTCAAGGTCTTTTTGGGGGACGAGTTCGAAAGATTGAGGGAACGCGCGGAGGCGGCGTTTTCGAAGGTCACGGTGACACGCCCTGAGGCCACGCGCAAGGCCTCGTGTGAGGTGTATCTCACCGGCACACGGCGAAGGGCGTAGGGCGCAGGGCGACCAAGCCGCAACCGAGCTTCTCTGCCACAGAGAACACAGAGACCACAGAGAAAATCCCTGCTCTTCGGAATCAAAAGTCCCCTCTTCGTGATCTCTGTGCCCTCTGTGGCGAAAACTGCGACAGTGTTCTGTTCCCCTTAACCTTTTCCGGTTTTGCGCGTCATGACATAGGTGGTATAAACACAACGCGGTGAAGAAGGTCCTCGTCATCCTGGTCGTTGTTGCCGCGCTCGGCGCCGCGGGCGTCGTGGCGTTCCGTTCAAAAGAGAACGGCCCGAAGTACCGCACCGAGAAGGTCGTCAAGGGAGACATAACGGCCGTCGTGTCAGCGACCGGGATCGTGAATCCGGTGAGGACCGTCCTTGTCGGCACGCAGGTCTCCGGCGTTATCAAGGCGCTCAACGCCGACTTCAACTCGGCTGTGAAGGCCGGCCAGCTTGTGGCGCAGATCGACCCCGCGACGTTTGAGGCCCAGCGCGAGCAGGCCCGCGCGAACGTGCAGAGCGCCAGGGCAAACCTTGAAAAGGCCGAGGCGTCGTTTGCGGACATGAACCGCGTCGCCGCGCGGGTGCGCGACCTCCACTCCAAGAAGTTCGCCGCGCAGGGGGACCTGGACACCGCCGAGACGAACCTGACGGCGGCGAAGGCGGCGGTCTCGGCGGCGCGGGCGGCCGTGGCCCAGGCTGAGGCCGCCGAGCGGGTCGCCGAGACGAACCTCCGTTACACGCGGATCGTTTCCCCGGTGGACGGCACCGTCATCGCCCGAAACGTGGACGTGGGCCAGACGGTCGCCGCGAGCTTCCAGACACCGACGCTGTTCTCGATTGCCGAGGACCTTGCCAAGATGCAGATCGACACGAACGTCGCCGAGGCCGACATAGGGCGGGTGCGCGAGGGACAGGACGTCGAGTTCCGCGTGGACGCCTATCCGGACGCGACGTTTTCGGGCGTAGTCTTCCAGGTCCGCAACGCGCCGATAACCGTCCAGAACGTCGTCACGTACGACGTTGTCGTAAAGGTGGACAACTCCGACTTGAGACTCAAGCCCGGGATGACGGCAAATGTTTCCATTGTGGTCGATCGGAGGCCGGGCGTGCTCAAGGTCCCGAATGCCGCTCTCCGTTTCGCGCCCCCGAACGCCGAGAAGGCGAAGGGTCCGGGGGTCTACGTGCTCGAAGGCGGCAAGCCCGTGCGTGTGGCGGTGACCCGGGGCATCAGCGACGGGAGCTTCACCGAGGTTGCGGCCGCCGAACTTTCGGAGGGCGCCGAGGTCGTCGTCGAGCTCGTCGACAAATCCAAGAAGCCCACGCGCCCGCCCTCGGGCATGATGATGCCCCGCGGGCCGTGATGGGCGGACGGGCACTCAACCGCAGAGGGCGCAGAGAGGCATTCGCACATTGTTTCTCACGCAAAGACGCAAAGACGCCAACTCGGAACAGCCGGGTTGATTGAGTCTCTTTGCGGACTTTGCGCCTTTGCGTGAGGCAATTCGGGTTTTGATGGGATGAGCCTCATAGAGACACGCGGCATTGCCAAGGTATACGCGCTCGGCGAGACCGGACTCCGGGCGCTCGACGGCGTCACCACCTCGTTCGAGCAGGGCGAGTTCGCGGCGATCATGGGTCCGTCAGGGTCGGGCAAATCCACGTTCATGAACATCCTCGGGTGTCTCGACAAGCCCACTTCGGGCGCGTACGCGCTCGACGGGCGCGACGTCGGGCGGCTCGGGCGCGACGGCCTCGCCGAGATCCGCAACGACAAGATCGGGTTCGTGTTCCAGGCGTTCAACCTCCTCCCGCGCACGACTGCCCTCGAAAACGTCGAGCTCCCGCTGGTCTACCGGGGCACGTCCGGCCGGGAACGCCGCCGCCGCGCGCTTGCGGCGCTCGAGGCCGTGGGCCTCGGCGACCGGTGGGCTTCGCTCCCAAGCCAGCTGTCGGGGGGCCAGCAGCAGCGGGTGGCCATCGCCCGCGCCATGGTCAACGACGCGCGCCTGCTCCTTGCCGACGAGCCGACTGGGAACCTCGACACGAAATCCAGCCGCGAGATCATGGATCTCTTCGTGCGCCTGAACAGGGACTCCGGCATTACCGTGCTGGTGGTGACGCACGACGCCAACGTCGCGGCGTACGCGCGCCGGGTCGTCCGGTTCCTCGACGGGCGGATCGTGAGCGACGAGACGGGGGCGCCCGCATGATAGACTCCGTCTCGACCGTCCGCATCTCGTTTCGGGCCCTGCGCGTCAACAAGATGCGTTCGGGGCTGACCATGCTCGGGATTATCATAGGAGTGGGGGCCGTGATCATCATGCTCGCGGTCGGCAGCGGGGCCAGCCGGCAGATAGCGGCGCAGATCGCCAGCGTGGGGAGCAACCTCCTGATGATCGTCCCCGGCGCGACGACCGCCGGGGGCGTCCGGATGGGGCCGGGGAGTCAGCCTACGCTCACGGTGGGCGACGCCGAGGCCGTCAAAAAGGAGTGCCCGGCCGTCGAAGACGTGGCCCCGATCCACAGCGGCATCGCCCAGGTCGTTTTCGGGAGCCAGAACTGGTCCACCGGGATCTGGGGAACGACCCCCAGCATGCTCGCCGTCCGTGAGTGGGGGCTTTCGGCGGGCCGGCCGTTTACCGATGAGGACATCAAGAGCGGCTCCAAGGTGGCTCTGGTGGGGCAGACGGTCGTCGACAACGTATTCGTCGGCGTCGAGCCGGTGGGGCAGATCATCCGGATCAAGAACATGCCCTTCGTGGTCCTCGGGGTGCTCGATCGCAAGGGGCAGACGCCCAACGGGATGGACCAGGACGACAACGTGATGGTGCCGGTAACGACCGCGCAGAAGGCGCTTTTCGGGACGTCGTTTCCGGGGATGGTGAGAATCATCACGGTCAAGGCAAAGGGGCCCGACCAGCTTGCCGCCGCCGAGCACCAGATCAACGCCCTCCTGCGCCAGCGCCACAGAATCGCCCCCGGACAGGACGACGACTTCACGGTCCGCAACCTCACGTCGATGATGGAGATGGCGCAACAGGCGGCGAGCGTCATGTCGCTCCTCCTAGGGGCGATCGCGTCGGTCTCGCTCGTGGTCGGCGGAATAGGGATCATGAACATCATGCTGGTTTCTGTGACGGAGAGGACGCGCGAGATCGGGATCCGAATGGCCGTAGGTGCGCGGACCTGGGACATCCGCCTTCAATTCCTCATCGAGGCGCTGATACTCTCGCTCATCGGGGGCCTTTGCGGTGTCTTTGTCGGCGCGATCGGGGCAGAAATCCTTGCGGCCGTCGCGGGCTGGCCGGTGAGCGTCTCGCCCGCTTCGATAGCGCTTGCCTTCGGTTTCTCGGGCTTGGTCGGCCTCTTCTTCGGATTCTACCCCGCGTGGAAGGCGTCGCTCTTGAACCCGATCGACGCACTGAGGTACGAATAGCCCTGGCCCGCCTCCCCCCTCTCGCCTCACGGCTCGGCCTGAGGAGGTGTTGACAACTACCGGAGCATGTGATGTGGCCTTTGTCCGTGGCACCGTCGAATGATCTTCATTTCAATCCTCGCCAAACAAGATAAGCCATGATGGCCAACCCCACAAACACAAGTGTGACTATCGTGAGATGTTCGTTCCCTCGGCGGCTCGTCGAAAAAGTCGGGGTATGGGCATTTGCTTCGGCGCGTCCCTCTGCAAGAGTTGTGTACTCCTTGTCAATGTCCCAACGTTTTCTCATGAGCTAACCGTAACCGCCGACCGTTGAAGGAATTTCGAGGCATCGTGAGCGTAATCGATTTGAACTTCGCGACCCGGCATCGCCATACTCCTGCGCCTTCTGACAAAGGAGTCGCAGATGAA
>JACRCP010000078.1 GCA_016218965.1 Deltaproteobacteria bacterium
GATCAAGGCGCTTCAGGCGCGGTCCGGGAAGCAGAAGGGCAAAGAGGCGAAGTAGACCGGCCAGACATGCTCCGGTCCCCTTGCCTCGGCTTCACCCAAGGAGGTCGCGGCGTTCGACTACTTCGACACCGGCGGCGAGATGCTCGACCTCCCCGCCCGGTTCCACCTCGCGCTTGCCGAGCACTGGACCGAGTTCACAAGGCGCGAAGCGCGCTTCGGATCGGCTCTGGCGTTTTCGCTGCTTTCGGAACCGGAGAAGGGCGAAGAGGTCGTCACATCCCGGACCGACGTTTGAGGTGGGTGGCATTCGACCCGACGCTCGAAAACGCGCCCCGCCCCCGAAACAATTTGCGAGGTACTCGGCGGTGGTCCGGGCCGAACACGTGCGCCGTCTACCCGCATGAATCTCGTAGACCGCGCACGAAGTCCTCCAGATGGACCGACCGTAGTTTGCTCCGAAAGTAATCCGCGATCTTGTTGTCCGGAAGCCGGGCAACCCGATGCTCGTAAGAGCAACGCGAACCCAGAACCTGCGCGACCTGTTTTGGCCAGTAGTTCATGCTCATTTGAATCACGTGTGCGCCCGCGCGTTTGGCCTGATCTTCGAGCGCTGAACTTCTACCCACGCGGTCAACGATAATGATGGTCATGGATTCATACTGTCGGCGTCCAACCTCGAGATCTCGTTCGAACCGCGAGACCTTGTCTTTCGTGATTTCTGGGTTTCCTTTGCCAATGAATCCGAGATCGAAACGAACTGCCTTTCCAGGTGCGACCAGCACGGTGGCGTCCGCTTCCCGCTCCCCAAGTTTGCTGGACAGCCAAAACACGCCGCTCAACTTGTGGGGCGGGTGCGAGGTCAATTCGAAATCGAGGACTGAAAGCACACTGCCTAGAACGAGGCGTTCGAAGAGTTTGCCGTAAGTGCTTTTTTCCGACCCGCGGATCGCGAGAGTTTGACTGCCGATAGTGCAGAAAAGAGACAGAATGTCGTGCCAATCAAGAACCACCTCACCCGAATCTGCGACGCTAACACGGCATGACAAGTCACCGTGAGCGCGGCGACTCTCGTCTGCCAAAGTTCTCATGCTGTCCGCGAATCCCTGCGCGTAACGGCCGATTTCTCTGGATTCGTCACGAAGGATGTTTTGGAAACCTTTGTCCGTCAGGCCCAATACCCATTGGCACAACCACTTCTCGGATTTGCACACACGTTGCGCGAGCCGATTCGCGGCCAGTTCCGGGAGCCTCCGCGTGAAATCCTCCGCTGTCCGTATGCCGTGCAGGAATAGAAGGAACGTTGCGGCATTCAACTTTCCAATTCGCTGGCGGGTCAGGGCTTCTGTCGATGCTCGAAGGTTGACTCCGCACAGGACGTCGAGGACGACATCACGAACCGCGTCTTCGCCCGCGTGCCTGATGAAGTCTGCACCTTTGCTTTCGACTAGTTGGCTAAAGACTGATGGAATCAAGCTCGCGATTTCTGGTGAGCGTTTCACAGCAAGACCCCACTGTTGTCGGGCGGTTCACATCCTATGAACAGGACGTCACGAACGGTTCTGCCCATCCAAGACGCAATCTCTCGACGAACAACATCCACGTACTTGGGTTCATTCTCGATCAGGACGAACCTTCTGCCCAAGCTAACGGCAGCCATCGCCGTTGTCCCGACGCCCCCGAACGGGTCGAGCACGACGTCGTTGATGAACGAGTAGTACCGCACAATCTTCTGGGCGAGTTCCAGCGGAAACACGGCGGGGTGTTCGGGATTGTGCGCAGGGTGGATTCGCCAGATGTTTGTTGTGTCGTAGTCGCCGGAGATCTTCGACGCGCGCACCGCAGCCTGGTCCGGGTGCGCACGGATGTTCCAATCGATGAGCTTGTCAGTGTGCTTTCGGTAAACCAGCACGTACTCCGTGACCGGCACCGGCTTGTACTGGAGTGGGTTGCGATCTGCCGCAAAACGCCTCCCACGCCCGGTTGCCCATCCGGCACCTTCTGGCTTCACCCAAATGATGTCATCAACGAAATCAAAACCTTCTTCTTCAAATAGCTTGTGCATGTCGAAAGGCACTGCCAACCTTCGCGACGCTTGGCTACGGGTTGCACGGCGTACCAGAACGGGCGAGACGTTCATGACGAGGAAGCGACCTTCGCTGAGCACTTGATGACACGAACGGATCACGCCGCGCATTTTCAAGAGGTACTCATCGTAGGTGACGTAGTCTTCGTACTCGGGCCGGGCGTTGAAATACGGTGGTGACGTGAAGATCAAGTCGACGGATTGAGTCGGCATTTCCCGCAATGCCTGCTCACAATCCCCAAGGATCACCGTGTTCCGAACGAATGACGCTCGCAGTTGTTGTGACCTCGCGGCGTCGACTGCAGTTTTCCGATCATCGGGACTGCGGCCCAGAAGCCTGGCTTCGATAACTTCGGGCTTCGTTGTTTCCGCCGCCAGTATCAGTGAGGTGTACGCGTCGAGAACGATCTCTCCGAGACGCTGGCGGGCGCCCCTTCTTGTGAGGGGAATGCGCCACACGTGGTACCGATCGTCCACTTCGGGCAGGCCGAAATCCAATACGTTCTCGAGTTTGTGGGTGCCGAGCCAGCCTTGCGCTATTTTCTTTGCGTCGGCGACAGTTGTAACGGCATATCGGCGATCGTTCGCAACGCGGGAGGTTCGGGATCTCCGCGAATTGAGCGGGGCCGCGCTGTCCCACTGCGGAATGTCCTCTTTGACGCGATCAGGGGATGTCCCGCGAACAGACTCCCCTCGCGAGTACCAGTGTTTTCGCCTTCGAGTTTTTCTCATGGTGGCCGTAAAGTGTCGCGCGATTCGGCCCTGCCATGAGGGTCGGCTTTCCGCCGAGGGTGCCAGTGCCCGACAAACGAAAGGGGCGTTACCTACTAACGCCCCACAACGGGCACGTGGATGCCCTCGAAGGAACGCTTTCGGCACGCCCCAGCCGGGGCGTGCTTCCAGCGCCGTCCTTCGATTCGAAATTTCCACGTTTCGTTGTGGACAGCAGCCGAAGCTACGCAAAATTGGTTGTGTGTCTCAGTTGCTCTCTGTCAAACCTTCTCCTCGTGTTGGTGACTCAATGCCCCCCGCCCTCGGAAACGTTTCTTCTTCGTCTTGCCTCCCTTATCATACTATGCCACCGGCGGCTCCTGCGCTCAACAGCAACTCCGAGGGTCTTGTTTTGATTGCGTTTTGTGAGCAGGTCGCCCATCGGCATAGGGCATTATGCACGCAAACGATAACGAGTCAAGGCCAAAACAAGGGTGTGTCAAAACAAGGGTGCCAGCCGACCGGCGGCAATCGTCCGGTTTCGACGCCCACCAATTCACCACCACGACAGGTCGTGGGCCTTTTTGCACACGCCTTTCCACGCGCACATCCAGCACGAGCCGGTGCCGGGGGATTTTTCTCCCGCCCGTTCGACCTCCTTGATCGCCTTGTACCCCGCCTCGAAGCGCCTCTGCGCCTTCGCCCACGACCGTGAGCTCAACCGGACTCGCGTGCGCTCGAAGGCGGGCTTTCGGATCCGGCGCAGGTCGTTCACCCAGCGGTACGCGTCGAAGTACCCCTGCACCTTCGTGGCGCCGTGCTCGCGCAGGACGTGCTCGCGGTAGATCGCAAGCTGCATCGGGTCCTGCCTCCAGAAATCCTTTCCGGTCTTGTGATCGACGACCGCATACGTCGAGCCTTGCCGCAGGACAAGGTCGATAACGCCCACGCACGGCGGGAGTCCGCGGCCGAGATCCAGAACGAAGATGTCCTCGACGCCCAGCACCTCCCAGCCCTCGAACGCGTTTTGGGCAAGGACCTCGGCGGCGTTTCTCAAGTGGCATTCGGCCACGATATCGTCCGGCCTGCGTGTGATCGTCCCGAGGTCCGTCGCGGCCGGCCTCTGTCCCCTCGCCACGCGCCGGTAGAAGCTCGCGGCGGCGCGGTGGAAAACGCGCCCCTTGACGAAGTACGCGGGCTGGGGGTCGAGTTCCTCGCGCTTGACGTACTGGAGGAAGTACGAATAGGGGCACGACTCGACGCAGGCGATCTTGCTGAAGCTCAGGTGCCTGTGCCCGCGGGCATCGAGCTTTTCAACGAGCGATCGCGCGCCGCCTTTGTGCGCGGCGATGAGCCTGGAGATCCGTTGAAACTCGTTCATGGAGCCTCCCTTCTTCAGCCCGGATCGTAACGCAGCGGGGCGACAGGACGGGTCGCGTTGGCACAAGATGAGACGCGGCGGAATGTCGAATGGGCCGCACGCCTTGCTCCCCGGCCGCGCCTCCGCGGTCGGCAGAAAAATTGACCTCCGGCCGGGTGGACCTAGAATCAGCCCAGGGCATACGGAGAACATTGATGGCATCGAGGTCCAGGGGCAATCAGATGGCAGGGGCGTCGGCACAGGCCGAAAAGGCCCAGGACAACCTTTCGGCGCGGAAAAAAGAGGTCATCGGCCTCGTGGCGTTCTGCGCCGGGGTCGTGACGCTTTTGAGCCTTGTGTCGTACACGCCCGGCGACGGGTACGGATTCGGTTCGGGTCTCGCCGCGCGCAATCTCATTGGGCCCGCCGGTGCGGCGTGGGCGTTCGTCCTTCTCAAAGTCCTGGGCGTTTCGGCCTACGTGGTCGTGGCGGGTCTTCTGATGCTTGCGGTCGCGGCCATCCGTCACCTCGAGATCAAGGTCCAGCTCTTTGAGGCCGTCGGCTGGGCGCTCCTTACGCTCTTTTCGTCGGCGTTCATCCAGGTTGCGCTCTCGGGGCGGCACGTCATGGGCGTCGAGCCCGGCGGGTTCATCGGCCTGTACATGGCCAAAGGTCTCGTCGCGCTCTTCTCGGGCGTCGGGGCGCTCATCATCCTCTCGGCGCTCATCCTGCTCTCGCTCCTCATGGCGACCGACATCAGCATCAAGTCGGCGGCGATCTACTCGGGCCTGGCGACGGCGGCGGCCGCGAAATTCGCGTGGAAGACCGGCGATGCCGCGCTCGCCCGCGTGCTTCCCGCGCCCGACGAGGACGGCGACGCCGAGGCCGACGGGCCGGTGATAGTCGTGCCCGAGGGTCGGGAGGCGCAGGGACGGCCGGACGACGCCGAAAAGGGTGACCGCACCGGGGACGAAACGCAAAAAGACGAGAAGACCCGGGACGACGGCAGGAAGGCCGACAAGGTTCGCGACGAAAAGGAAAAGGCGGGCAAGGTCGTCGAGCTGTCGGCCGTGCGCGAGCGCAAGAAGAAGGAAGACGCGGGGCCCGAGATCATCGTTGTTTCGAAGCCCAAGAAGAAGCTCCGCAAGGAGCCCGACGACGACCGTCCGGTCTACGACCCGAGCAAGGGGTTCGTGCTTCCGTCGCCCTCACTGCTTTCGGGGGGCACGCAGAGGGAGTTCGGTTTTGACTCTGACGCGCTCAAAGAGAACGCCCAGCTTCTCGAGGCGCGGCTCAAGGACTACGGCATAGACGGGAAGGTAATGTCGATCCGCCCGGGACCGGTCATCACGATGTACGAGTTCAAGCCCGCCCCGGGCATCAAGGTCGCGCGGATCGCGAACCTCGAAAAGGACCTCGCGATGGCGCTCGCGGCGATCCGGGTCCGCGTGGTCGCTCCGATCCCCGGAAAAGACGTCGTCGGCATCGAGGTGCCCAACAAGGACCGGAACACGGTGTACCTCCGCGAGATCGTCGAGTCGCCGTCGTTCAACCACGAGGGCGTCAGACTCGGGATGGCGCTCGGCAAGGACACCGAGGGGACTCCGTACGCGGTGGACCTCGTCAAGATGCCGCACCTCCTGGTAGCCGGAACGACCGGCGCGGGCAAGTCGGTGTCGGTCAACTGCATGATCATGAGCATGCTTTTCAAGAAGACCCCCGAGGAAGTCAAGCTCATCCTCGTGGATCCCAAGATGGTCGAGCTCAAGCTCTACGAAGGCATCCCGCATCTTCTCCTTCCCGTCGTCACCGACCCCAAGAAGGCGGCGCTCGCCCTCCGCTGGGCGGTCGAGGAGATGGAGCGGCGGTACCAGCTTCTGGCCGACCTCTCGGTGCGCGAGATCGCCACGTACAACCAGGAGGTCGACCGGATACTAAAGGGCGAGAAGCCGATGCCCGAATCGCTCAAAATCAAAATCGAGGAGTCCCGGCAGGCGGCGCTCACCGGGATCGGCCCCGACGGGAAGTCCGCGCCCGACGCAAGGCCGTATGAGCTCCAGAAGATCCCTTACATCGTCATAGTCGTCGACGAGTTTGCCGATCTCATGATGGTCGCTTCGCGAGACGTCGAGCAGTCCGTGGCGCGCCTGGCGCAGATGGCGCGGGCCGTCGGCCTGCACATCATCCTCGCGACCCAGCGGCCCTCGACCGACGTCATATCGGGCCTCATCAAAAACAACTTCCCGGCGCGCATCGCGTTCCAGGTGCCCACGCAGATCGACTCGCGCACCATTCTCGACTCGCCCGGCGCCGAAAACCTCGTCGGACGCGGCGACATGCTGCTCCTCCCCCCGGGCGAACCGGCGCCCACGCGCATCCACGGCGCGTTTGTCAACGAGACCGGCATCAAGGCGGTCATCGACTTCATCAAGGCGCAGGGCAAGCCGGTCTACAACGAGGAGATCCTGAAACCCCGGGCGGGGGACGGAGAGGGCATGGGAGACGGCGAGGAAGGCGGCGAAAACGACGAGCTCTACGCGCAAGCCGTCGAGATCGTTTTGCGCGAGCGCAAGGCGAGCATCTCGTACCTTCAGCGCAGGCTGCAGGTCGGATACAACCGCGCCGCGCGGATGATAGAGCTCATGGAAACGGAGGGGATCCTGAGTTCGCCCGATGGAAAGGGGCAGAGGGAAATCCTCAGACCTCCTGTTTGAGAGAGGGGTAGTGATGCCGCACGACGAACTGTATGACGAGGCGAAAAGGCTGGTACGCAGGACGACGCTCCCGAGCGTCACATATGTTCAGCGGAAGCTCAAGGTCGATTTCTCACGGGCCGCGCGGATCCTCCGGGACCTCGAAGCCGAGGGCGTCTTCGGCGTCCCCCCCGTGGATCCATCCCCACAACCGGAAACCCCGGCCTCCCCCGAACTGCCCCCCGGCAATCCAACGGCACACTGAGCTGCCAGTAGCCGGATTTGCGCCGTTCCGGTCCCCGCGCCAGCCTTTTTTGCGCCAAACCTGTAAAAACGGATTGCAAAATTACGATAGTGCTGTAAAATTGGCCTATGGAAGCCGTCCCAATCGCCAGACTGCTCAAGCCCCCGGAGATGTCGTTTTTCCTGTTTGGGCCAAGAGGCACCGGCAAGAGCACATGGCTCAACACTGTTCTTCCCGGTGCGCACCGGTTCGATCTCTTGAAACACGGCGTCTACATGGAGCTGTCCAACAATCCATCGCGGCTCGAGGCCATGGTCGGCGCCGCGCCCAAGGGCACGTGGGTCGTCCTGGACGAAATCCAGAAGGCTCCGCACCTGCTGGATGAGGTGCACCGGCTGATGCAGTCGAACGGCTGGCGGTTCGCGCTGTGCGGATCATCGGCGCGAAAGCTCCGAAGGGCGGGGGTCAACCTTTTGGCCGGGCGCGCGATCACGCTCAACATGGAGCCGTTCTCGGCCGCCGAGCTGGGCGCGGCGTTCGATCTGCAGGCTGCGCTCACCCGCGGACTCCTGCCCGTCGTGCACGCGGAGAACCGGTACGCCGCCGAGGTCCTCGGGTCATACGTGGACACCTACCTCCGCGAAGAGGTCCGGGAGGAGGGTCTCGTGCGAAACGTGGCCCCGTTCGTGCGCTTCCTCGAGATCGCCGGGCGCCTAAACGGGCAGGAGCTGAACGCCGCCAACGTTTCGAGGGACGCCGCGGTTTCGAGAAGCAGCGTGGACGCGTATTTTTCCATCCTGACGGACACCCTGGTTGGGCATTTCCTCCCTCCATACCAGCCCGGGTTCAAGGTGCGCGAGCGATCCCACTCCAAGTTCTACTGGTTCGACCAGGGGGTGGCGCGCGCAGCCGCCGGGCTGGCCGGCGAGACGCCCGACCGATCGTGGCTCGGGTTCGCGCTCGAGACGCTCGTCTTTCACGAGTTGAGGGTCTTCAACGAAGTATCCGGCAAGAGGAGAGGCATCTTCTTCTACCGTACCAGGGCGGGCTCGGAGATCGATTTCGTCGTCGAGACGGCGAAGCGGCAGAAGGCTTCGAGGTCCAAGGTGGTGTGCATCGAGACGAAGCTTTCCGGGGCGTGGGACCGGCGATGGGAGTTCCAGATGAGGGACATGAAGGTCCGGGGGGCCGTCGAGGTGGTGAAGATGCTGGGGGTGTACACGGGGGACCGCCGCTACCATTTCGACGGGCTGGACGTCCTGCCCGTTGCGGACTTCCTGAAGACGCTGCACTCCGGAGAGGTCTTCTGACCGGCCCCTGGTCGGGCGATTCCGAAGGCTTGAAGGGATCGTCGCGGCGCGATAGTGTCGGCTGTGGCTTCGAAACCTGAAAAGACGATCCTCCAACTCGCACACGGCCTTTGCGTCGTCATCCGCTGGCCCGGCGGCGATCCCGACGGCTCCGGACTTCATCCGGGCGAGCGGGCGTTTGCCGCAACGCTGGCCCCCCGCAGGGCGCGGATCTGGATTGCGGGGCGGATCGCGCTCCGGGAGGCGCTGGCGAGGCTTCGGCTCTCCTGCGAAGTCGCGATCCTTTCGACCGAAAGGGGGGCGCCTCTCCTCCCGGCCGGCATGGCGGGGTCTGTAAGCCACAAGGCCGTCGGTGACGAGATCATCGCAGCGGCGCTCGTTGCGAGCGGTTCCGCATTCACGCTCGGAATCGACATCGAGGTGACTGAAGCCTTGGGAGTCGATGTCGGGAAAAAGGTCCTCACGGCCGCGGAGTCGGCGGAAATCGAACGTGTCGCGCCCGATCGCCGCCGGTTCGAAACGCTTCTGCGTTTTTCGATCAAAGAGGCCGTCTTCAAGGCCGTGGACCCGATCCTCCGCGCAAAAATCAGCTTCCAGGTGGCCACGGTTCTGCCGTCGAACGACGGCACCGTGGATATCGAATGGCGCCTGCCTCCCGGTGTGACGCGACCCGAGACCGAGGCAATGTGGAAGTTGTGGAACGGACTGATCCTCACGACTGCCAGGTCCGCAAAAACACGATCGCCATAATACTTGAGAGTACCGTATTCTAACCGCCGGCCGTTATGCGAGCAGACGGATTCCCTCGCATCTCTCCAGGTCGATCCTATCCCGCAGGGATTTCGTAAGGATTGGGGCGTTTTCGTCATCCGCGAGAAATTCCGGAAGGGTGTTTCGTAGCGCGATGGCCGTGACCTGCTCGGACGGGGCGAGGCCGGGTCGGATGGTGCGAATCCAGGAGCCGAACTTGCGCCAGATCA
>JACRCP010000019.1 GCA_016218965.1 Deltaproteobacteria bacterium
GACGCCGACTTCGCCGAGAAGTGCCAGCCGACCGATCCGACCAAGATCGACCCGGCGTGCAACCCGGTGTGCGAGGTGAAGCCGAAGCCGTGACCTGACCTGTGAGTTGATCTGTTCGGAAGCTCAAAAGGCCCGGGCCCCAAAAAAGGGGTCCGGGCTTTTTTGATCGGTCCGATCGGTCCGATCCGTCCGATCGGTCCTATCTGCGCCTCACCGTCATCAACACCGCAAGCCCCGCCACAAAGAAGAACTCTACTGACAAGATCGCATAACGCTGTCCCCCCGCATAAGACGATATGATCCCGAATACCAGCGGTCCGAAGACCGCCGCGAGCTTCCCGCAGACCGCCATGAATCCGAAAACCTCGGCCTTCTTCTCGGTGGGCGCCAGCTCGGCGACCAGCGTCCGGGCCGCGGCCTGCGTCGCGCCCAGCACAGTCCCGGCGGTCACGGCTACGACCCAGAAGTGCGCCTTGGTCTGCGCGAAGAACGCACCGAGGACCGCGGCGATCCAGACCACGAGCGTCAGGGCGATAGCGTTTCGCAAGCCAAAGACGCGCGCGAGCCAGCCGGATGCGAACGCCCCCAAGGCCGCCGTCACCTGTACGGCCATGAGCAGGAACACGTTCTCCTTCATCGAGAACCCGAGCGTGTCCTTGGCGTACACCGCAAAGAAAGTGATGACGGTGGCGATGGCGTCGTTGAATAGAAAAAACGCGAGCAGGAATTTCCAAAGCTCGCCGTGCTCGCGCACGGTGCGGAAGGTGTCGGCCAGGCGGGAGAGACCGACCCTGAGGTATTCCCCCTCTCCCAGCCCCTCCCGCTTTCCCCCTCGTCCGGCCAAGCCGGGAGAGGGGGGATCCTTCAGGAGCACGAACGCGGGAAGGGCGAAGACCAGGTAGAGCGTCCCGGTGATCACGAAGATCGTCCGGGCCGAGCCGATCCCGCCGGCGCTCACGCCTTCCTGCGCAAACGGGAGGATCATGAGAAGCGAGGTGAGGCCGCCAAAGTACCCCAGCCCCCACCCGATCCCCGAGACCCTGGGCCAGCGCTCGCGCGGCGCGACCTCCATCAAGAACCCGTTGTAAAACGGCATCGCGCCGGTGTAACCGAGGTAGCCGGTGACAAAGAGCGCCATCCCCGCCGCCACCATCCCCGGGCCCACGGCGCACAGGGCGTACGTCGATGCAATCGCCATCCCGGCGAAGACAACTAGAAACAGCCTCTTCTTCCCGGCGTGATCGGCGATGGCCCCAAGGACCGGCGCGATGAGCGCGACCAGCAGCATCGTCGCCGAGACCGCCGCGCCCCACAAGAAATCCCCCCTCGGGTCGCCCTTCCCCACCACGACGTGCTTGAAGTACACGACGTAGAACGCGGTCACGACCACCGTCGAAAACGTCGCCATCCCGAAGTCATACAGGTACCAGGCCAAAAGGTTCCTGCGCGGGTATTCCGTGGCGGTCATGGAAAGAACTATTACATTGTGATAAGAAGTGAAGCAACTTTTGGGGCACGCATGCCGGCGACGATCATCAGGCACACGATCGGGGACCTAAGAAGGATCACCGAGATCATCCAGATCGCGGTGCGCTTCGGGTTTGGGCCGATCCTCGAGCGGGCGCGGATACTCGAGCGCCTGGGTCTCCGCGAGCCGCCGGCGGAGCCGCCGGCGGCCGAGCCCGCCGCCGTCCGGTTCCGCAAGCTCCTCGAGTCCCTCGGCCCGACGTACATCAAGTTCGGCCAGATCCTGTCGTCCCGCCCGGACATTGTGCCCCGGACGTGGATGGACGAGCTTGCCAACCTCCAGGACAACGTCTCGCCGATGTCGTTTGGCGAGTTCTCGGCCGAGCTCGCGCGCGGGCTTTCAAAGGACCGCGTGTCGCTGTTCAAATCGGTCAGCGAAACGCCGCTCGCCTCGGCGTCAATCGCACAGGTCCACCGCGCGTTGACGGGCGACGGGCGCGACGTGGTGCTCAAGGTCCGCCGGCCCGGGATTCGGGAAAACGTCCGCGCCGACATGGACATCCTCTACTACCTGGCGCTCGCCCTCCAGGCCACGGTCGAGGAGGCGGGAATCTACAACCCGACCGGGATTGTGGCCGAGTTCGAGAAGGCCATGAACGCCGAGATGGACTTCGAAAACGAGGGCCGCAACATCCGGCGCTTCGGCGACAACTTCGCCGGCTCGGCGGCGCTGGTCATTCCGAAGCTGCACCCGGACCTCTGCGCCGAGAACGTGTTGTGCATGGAGTACATCGAGGGGACGAAGATCACCGAGGTACCGGGAGATCGCGACCGCGAGGTGCTCGCGCGGCACGTCCTTGAAGGGGCGTTCAAACAGGTGTACGAGGACGGTTTCTTCCACGCGGACCCCCACCCCGGAAACATCCTCGCTCTCCCGGACAACCGCGTGGCACTGCTCGATTTCGGGCAGGTGGGAGAGCTAACCAAGACCCAGAAGGAGATGGTCGTCTCGCTCTCGCTCGCCATTGCGCTCAAGGACTCGGAAACGATCGCCCGCATCGTCTTCCGCGCGGCCCATTCGGCCGAACGCGTCAAGCTCGCGCGCCTGCGCGCCGACATCGAGAACCTGCTCGACAAGTACATCGACATGAGTCTCGATGCGGTCCCCACCGGCACGCTCCTCCAGGAGCTTGTCCAGACCGCCGTTCGCGAGAAGCTCCGGCTCCCGCCCGAGTACACCCTTCTCGCCAAGGGATCGGTCACCGTAGAGGGGATAGTGCGGCGGCTCGCGCCGGACCTGAACGTCGAGTCCACCATCAAGCCTTACGCCCAGAAGCTCCTGATGGATCGCTACAGCCCCGAGGCGATGCCCGAGGCCCTGCTGAAGCTGGGGATGCGCGGATATGCGCTTTTGCAGGACATACCGCTCCAGATCGACCAGATCGTGAGCGACATCGAGGAGGGGAAACTCCACATCAGGGTTTCGGGGACGGAGATAGACGAGGCGGGCCGCAACGTCCGCGCCGCCGGGTTCACCGTGGCCGCCGCGGTAATAGCCGCGGCGTTCATCGCCGGCGGATTCTTTTGCCTTGCCTCCGAACGCTGGCAGTTCGGCGCCGCCGGGATAGCTATCGGGTGCGGCATGGGTTTCGCGGCGTTCGTCTGGCACGTGCTGGCGGGGATCAAGTGGCGGAAGATCAACATCCTCACGTTCCTGAAGCACGGCCCGGGGGCAAGGCGGAAGGGGTGATTTGGAGTGATTTTGGTCGCTCTGGCCATCTGCTGCTCCGAATCCCTCGTTGCACAGACGCAACTTTCTCCTCCTCCTGAGACTCCGAAGCCCGAGCCCGCAATCACCAGACAACCCGTGCTCCGGGAGTTCGTCGAGGCGCCGTACCCGAAGGCGGCATTCGACGCCGGGGCCGAAGGGAGCGTCCAGCTCGAGATCGAAGTGGACGAAAAGGGCTCGGTCAGGGGCGTCAAGGTGCTCTCGCCCGCAGGACACGGGTTTGACGACGCGGCGGTGGAGGCGGCCCAAAAGTTCGTCTTTTCGCCGGCCGAAATTGACGGCAAGCCGGCGCCGGTCAAGATCGTCTACCGGTACAAGTTCACCATCGAGAAAAAGACCGAAGCCGCGCCCGCAAAGGCAGGGGAAGTCCCGAACTTCGCGGGGGTCGTCAGGGAGCGCGGAACGCGGAACCCCGTCCCCGTGGCCAACGTACTGCTCGAACAAGCCGACGCGGCCCGCAAAACCGTCAAAGACGCCAAGACGCTTGACGCCGTGACCGACGAGTCCGGGCAGTTCGCCTTTTCGGGCGTCCCGCCCGGCCACTACAAGGTTACGGTCGTCGCGGCCGACTACTTCAAGTTCGAGACCATAGACGACGTCGCGGAGGGCAAGGCGACGGAGGCCGTCTACTACCTGCAACGTCTGAGCTACGACGGCTTCGAAACGGTGGTGCGCGGGAAGAAGGAAAAGAAGGAGGTCGCCAAGCGGACGCTCGAGTTCGAGGAGATCCGAAAAATCCCCGGGACGGGCGGCGACGCCATCCGCGTCATCCAGAACCTCCCGGGCGTCGCGCGGACGCCGATGAACGTGGGCGGCCTCATCGTCCGCGGCTCCCAGCCCAAGGACACGCGCGTTTTCATAGACGGCGTCCAGCTCCCCCTGCTCTTTCATTTTTCGGGGCTCACCTCGACCTACAACAGCGAGATCTTGCGCGGGATCGACTTTCTGCCCGGGGGGTTCTCGGCAAGGTACGGCCGCGCGACCGCCGGAATAGTCGACTTACACGCCCGAAACGGCAAGTCCGACCGCCTGCACGGCTACGCCGACGTGAACCTATTCGAAGCGAGCGCCATGCTCGAAGGGCCATTGACCGACGACATGCAGTTTATCGCCGCCGTTCGCCGGAGCTACATCGACTTCGTGCTGGGCGTCGCGGCCGACTACATAGACGAGCTGGACCTCACGATGGCGCCGCGTTACTACGACTACCAGCTCAGGTACTCGTACACGCCGTCGAAGAGGGACGAGTGGAGCGTCACGGCGTTCGGCTCGGACGACGCGATGGAGTTCATCGTCACGAAACCTTTTCAGCTCAACGACCCGACGCTGGTGGGCGAGTTCACGGGCCGCACTTTCTACCACCGCCTCTCGGGCGCGTGGACACACAGGGGCGCGGACACGACCTCGACGCTCACGCTCTCCCCGGGTTTTGACTCCCAGGAATTCACCGGCGCCTCGAAGTTCGAATTCAAGATGACCCGTGTCATCACGAACGCGCGCGCGGATCTTTCGACCCGCGTCTCGAGAGAACTCACGGTCAACTACGGGCTGGACGGCCAGTTCGGCTACATCGAGGCCGAAGGCGTGGGGCCCAGGCCGCCGGCGTCGGGCGGGATGGTTTCGATCCCGGTCTCGGCAATGACTGTCTTCAAAAGCGGCGGCTCGTCCGAGATCGTCGCGCCGGCGCTCTATCTTGAATTCGAGTTCAGGCCCGCAAAGCCCCTGAAACTCATCCCCGGTGTCCGCACGGAGTACTCGAGCTACATCGAGCAGCTCACCGCCGAGCCGCGTTTCACGGCGTTTTGCGAGGTCACGAAAACCTTCATTCTAAAGGCCTCGGCCGGGTTGTACCACGACCTGCCGATGCTGCTCTTCATGGGCCCGGGCTACGGCAACCCGAACCTGCACCTCGAGCAGGCGTGGCAGTACGACGTGGGGTTCGAGTGGAAACCTCACGAGATCCTGACGCTCACGCTGGATGTGTTCTACAAGGACCTGTCGGACCTCGTGGCCCGAACGGACGTGACGACGGTGGTCGAAGGGCATGAGCAGCCGCTCAACTACGCGAACACGGGTGTCGGCCGCGCCTACGGCGCCGAGATCATGCTCAGGCACGACCCGTCAAAGTACTTTTTCGGTTGGTTGGCCTACACGCTGATGAAGAGCGAAACCAAGTCCGCGCCCGGCGCCGCCTGGAAAAGCTCAGCCTTCGACCAGACGCACATTCTCACGCTCCTCGGCGTCTTCAAGCTCCCGATGGACTTCGACCTGGGTTTCAGGTTCAGGCTGGTGTCGGGGAACCCCACGACGCCGATTTTCGGCGGGATCTACGACGCGGACTTCGACAACTACTGGCCGATCCCGGGAGCGATAAACGCCGAGCGGCTCCCGATGTTCCACCAGCTCGACCTGCGCCTGGACAAAAAGTTCGTCTTTGACACGTGGATGCTCGACGCCTACCTTGACGTCCTGAACGTCTACAACCACCGGAGCGTCGAGGGGATCAGGTACAACTACGACTTCACCGACTACCGATACATCCAGGGCCTCCCGACAATCCCGATGCTCGGCGTCCGTGCGGAGTTCTGAGATGGCGCCGTCGTGGAGTTCACTCGACCGATACCGGCTCCTTCGGCAGCCTCAGCGGGACCTTGTTGATGACACGCCGTCCCTGCGCGTCTGTGTACTCCTCTTGAACCGTCACTTCTTCTTTCGTGATCCTCGTGATCCTCCCGCCGTTCTTCCCGATCTCCGTGCCGGCGACCACGGCGTGGCCCTTGCCTTTCGGGTCCTCGATGGAAGCCGTGGGCTGATCGGTGCCGGTCACGATCCCGACGAGCTTGAGTTGGTCAATGTCCCAGCAGGTCAGGTCGCGTTTTTCGCACGGCCCGGAAGGGGGCAGAGTCAGGGATTGCGGCGTCGACGGTGGGCGGAACGGGTCTTTCTTCCCGACCGGCGTGTACGCATAGTCGTCCTGCGGCTTGACCTTTTGCTGCCCGGTCTCCTCCAACGGAGTGGGCGCCGCCGGGGGGACTTTCTGCGTTTCCTGTTTCGCGCAGCCCGCGGCGGCAGACGCGACCACGAGAATCAAAACCGCTGCCACCTTCAACCGTTCCTGACACCCCGAACGTCGCATGGTCTCCCTCCCTTCTTCCGGCACCAACCTTCCCACGAGACACCGTCACTCAACTTCGAGCATACTTGGACATCCCCGGTCACTGCAGGCGCGTTCGCATCCGTTCCGGGTCGCGACGACAGTCGAGAACGGCGTAGACACGAACCACGTTCGCTGCCACGCGGTAGTAGATCGCGTACGGGAAACGCTTCGCGAGAAGGCGGTGAAAACCGAAGTGGCGAGCGTGGATCCCGGCATATACCTGCAAAGAGTCGATGTCGGAAAAAAGCGAATCGATGAAGTAGTCGCCCAGACCCCAACCTTGCGCCTCGTAGAAGTGAAAACCGTCGAGGAGATCCTGCTCCGCTTCGTCGAGGATCAGGATCTTCATCTGGCACGTTCCCTTATCCTCTTTTTGGCGTCCTGCCATTCGGAAAACCGGGCGACGGCCCGGTGTGCCCTTCGTTTGCGCGCCTTGAGCACGTCCGCGTGCCACGCCGGCGAGGGAACGGCTTCGGCGGTCCGCTGGAGATCGTCCCAGATTTGCTCCATCGCACGAATCTTGTCCCTGGTAGTCATCGATTCGAGCGGGATGGCCGTCGGCATGTCGATTCCCTCCTGTCCTGCGAGCATGGTACACCAAGACGGGAATCGCGGCAATCAACAGCAACGCCCCAGGCGCGACCTCCAGCGACGACTTGACCCCGCTCGTTGTCCTGCCGTACTCTTGTTTTCGAGAACCCGACCTGCAAACCCCGGGGGCGTCATGAACGCACGGCGAAAGACCCTGACATCCCTTCTGGCGGCATGCTGCACCGCCTTCGCGGCCTGCGGCGACGGCGCGTCCGGCGGAGGCAGCGGACCACAGGACAGTGGGCCGAGGGACGAAGGGACGACGGACGACGGACGGCCGGGGGACAGAGGAACGACCGATGTGTCCGATCCGTCCGACGGGTTCTTCGACGCGAACGACACAGGCGCGCTCGAGCCGCTCTTCTGGGTCGCCCGGATCGGCGGGCAGACGACCTACGCCCCGTACTTGGGCGGCACGCCCGGCGACAACCCCAACCCGCCCCCGGACCTTCCGGGGGCGCAGGTTCAGGTGATTCCGGGAAGGCAGTAGGCAGCGGGCAGCAGGCAGTAGTCGGTTCAGACGCCAAGACGCAAAGCAGGCACAATGAGATACCGGGCATCTCTTGGCGGCTTTGCGGCCTTGCGTGAGGTGGTCGGGGTTTTGCGACGGAATCGAAATTCCCTGTCTGTGAACTCTGTGCGCTCTGTGGCAAATCCTGTGACGGTGCGTCCGGATTGATTGGGTTGTAAATTTGCCCTTCTGCCCGGTTGCCTTATGATGGTGGACACGCGGGGGTGCTCGGGAAACGGGCGGATGCAGACGGCCAATTACATAGCCCTGTTCGGGGGCATGTCGCTCTTCCTGTACGGGATGTTCCAGTCCCGCGACGGCATCCAGCACTTCGCCGGCGAAAGACTCAAGACCATCATCACGGGGATGACGTCGAACCGGGTCAAAGGGCTCGTGACCGGGGCGGTCCTCACGGTGTTTTTGCAGAGCAGCACGGCGCTCACCGTGATGCTCGTCGGCATCGCGCACTCGGGGCTCATCACGCTCGCGCAGGTCATGCCGATCCTCCTCGGCGCCGACATGGGCACCACGCTCACCGTCCAACTCATCGCGTTCAAGATCGACCAGTACGCCCTCCTCGTCGTCACCATCGGATTCGTCGTGATGCTTTTTGCGAAAAAGCAGCGGACGAAGTTCCTTGGCACGCTGTTTTTCGGCTTCGGCCTCATCTTTTTCGGCATGAAACTGATGGTGGACGCCGTGGCGCCGCTCAAGGATGCGCAGTCGTTTGCCGCCGCAATCAAGTTCCTGGGCGACAGCCCGCTCATGTCGCTTCTGATAGCGATGGTGTTCACCGCCATCATCCATTCGTCGGCGGCCACCATCGGCCTCGTCATTTCGCTCGCCCTCGCCGGGTCCATGACCCTCCAGGTCGCCGTGCCGATGGTGCTGGGCGCCAACATCGGCACCTGCTTCACCGCGCTCCTGGCCGGCATCGGCTCGGGCGCCACCGGAAAGCGCGTCGCGCTCGCGCACATCTTCTGGAAGGTGCTTGGGGTAGTCCTGCTCTATCCCTTCCTGGGCCCGTTCGAAACGCTGGTCCGCGTGACATCGAGCGACGTGGCGCGCCAGGTCGCCAACGCGCACACCATGTTCAATGTCGGAATCGCGTTCATCTTCCTCCCGTTCACGAACCACGCCGTCAAGGTCGTCTCGCTGGCCTTCAAGGCCGACGAGGAGAAGGAACGGCCGTTCGGGCCCATCTTCCTCGACCCTTCCGGGGTCCAGGCGCCCGCCCTTGCCATGAGCTACGTCTCGCGCGAGATCGTGCGCATGGCGCACATAGTCGACGAGATGCTCAAATCGACGCTTGCGGCCTTCGAAAACCGGGACCGCGACCTCGTGGACGAGACGATTCGGACCGACGACAAGGTCGACGTCCTGGACCGCGAGATCAAGTTCTACCTCGCCAAGGTCAACAAGAGCACGTACACCGACGCGCAGGCGCAGCGCGAGCTCGAGCTCGTGAGCAACGCGAGCGACCTCGAGGCCATCGGCGACATCATCAGCAAGACCGTCCTGCTTGACGCCAGGAAATACATCCTGAAAGGCCTGTCGTTCTCGGCCGAGGGGTGGGCGGAGATCGCGGCGTTCCATGCGAGGGTCGTCAAAGACTTCGACATGGCGCTCGCGGCCTACGAGACGCGCGACGAGCTCCTGGCACGGCAGGTCATACGCGAAAAGGAGGACTTGGCCGAACTCGAAACGAAACTCAAGCAGGCCCACCTCGACCGGCTCCACGCGGGGCACAGGGAATCGTTCGAGACAAGCTCGATCCACATAGAATTCCTCTCGAACCTCCGGCGCATCAACGCCCTCTCGGCCCGCACCGCCTATCAGATTCTCAACCGCCGGGACGACGACCGCCGGATCGAAAAAACGATGCTCTAAACTCCGTTTCTTTGACACCCCGAACGGGGCGGTGGTAGTATCCGGTCCCCGATGGAGAGAGGTCGCGCCACGCACCTACCGAAAGGAGCCGGAATGAAGGCGTATTCGTTTGGGATCTGCCTTGCGGCCGCTGCCGCGGTCGCCGGTTTGCTCACCGGTTGTCCTGCACCGGATGCGGCGTCTCCGGCGGCGGCCGTGAAGGAAACCTCGGGCCCGCCGGCGGCCGGCGGCATCATCGGTTCGCCGTCGCTTCTGGTGCAGATCAAGGAGGCCGAGCACAAACTGGCCAAGGCCAGGCGCATCGACGTCCACACGGAGTACGCCGAGGCGCTCAAGGTGTCGCCAAAGGACAGCTCGGCGCTGTTCCTCGACGCGTGGACCAAGCCCTCGCGCGAGGAGGCCGAGGCGTTCTTCCGCGAGAGCATGGAACGCGCCGATGACAAGTCGCCCTACTTCGCCGGCCTGGGCGCCATCTTCTACGAGTGGAAGGTCAACGACCGCGCGCTGCAGAGCCTCGACAAGGCCGTCGAGCTCAATCCGGGCAACTACATCGCGCACTACTACACGGGGCTCTACCACCTCCGGCGCGACGAGCTCGACGACGCGGCCGGGGCCTTCAAGAAGGCCATCGAGCTCGACCCGGGGTACGCGCTTGCCCACACGGGGCTGGGCAAAGCGCTCCAGAAGAAGAAGGACGTAGACAAGGCAATCGAGGCCTTCCGGGAGGCGATCAAGCAGGACCCCAAGCTCTTTGATCCGCACTACATCCTGGGCCAGCTCCTTGGCGAAAAGGGGAAACAGGAGGAGGCGGTTGCCGAGCTTGCGAAGGCGAGCGAGCTCAGTCCGGGAAACCTCGAGGTGCAGGTCAACCTGGGAAAGACGTTCGAAAAGCTCGAGAAGCTCGACGAGGCCATCGCCGCCTACGGGCGGGCGGCGGACATCAAGCAGACCGAGGCCGATCTTTATGTTTCGATGGCCCGCATCTTCAAGAAGCAGAAAAACAAGGACAAGGAGTACGAGGCCTGGGAAAAGGCCGTACGGTTCGACCCGCGCAACTCCGATTCGCACCTCGCCTTCGCCTGGATCGCGCTAGAACGCAACGAGCTCGACAAGGCCGACCGGGCCTTCCAAGAGGCGCTGCGAAAAAAGACCGACGATCACATGATCTACGTGGGACTCGCGCGCATCGCAGTCAAGCGCGAGGACTACCGCAAGGCGATGGAGCACTACCGCCGGGCGCTCAGGATAGAGTCGAACAGCAAGGAGGCCAAGGACGAGCTCAACGAGATCCGCCGGAAATTCGAGATCACCACCGAGTCGTACACGGCGCCCACGCTCGAAAAGGTCTTCGCGGCGTTCCAGCAGCGGATTCTCAAGGCATACAAGGTCCTGCTCAGGACCTACCCCAAGATCAAGGGGAAGGCGACCATCCAGGTGGCCATCGACAGCGAGGGGAACGTGAACGAGGTGAGCTTCGAGGAGAACACCATCAACCACCCGGCCCTCGAGGCGTGCATCTTCGGGAACGCCCTCATGGCGAAGTTCCCCGCCGGCAAGAAGGGAAAAGTCAACTACACGATGAACTTCGACCCGGCGCTGGCAAAATGAGGCAGGCATGAGGCATGAGGCGGGAGGCAAGAGGGTCGGGCAGGTTCCATCAGTGATTTCTCTTGACATGCGGTCCGCGGCTCGCGCCTTGCGCCTCGCGCCTCGTGCCTTCTGATGCCCGTCATCCCCGGCATCTCCCGATTCAGGATTCCCCGCGGCAGGCGGGTGGACGCGGCGCTCGTGTGCAACCAGGCGAGCGTCGACCCGCGGCTGCGCCGCACCGCCGACATCGTGGCGGCGCTGCCGGGCGTCCGGCTCCGGTGGCTTCTCGGCCCCGAGCACGGTCTTTGCGGCGTCGAGCAGGACATGGTGGGAGTGGGACACTCGACCGACGGGCCGACCGGAGTCCCGGTCGTCAGCCTGTACGGGAGCGCCCCCTCGTCACTCGCCCCGCCGAAGCGGGTCCTCGAAGATGTGGACGTGCTCATCTTCGATCTTCAGGACATCGGGTCGCGCTACTACACGTTCTTCTCAACGCTGGTACACTGCATGCGGGCGTGCGCGGCGGCCGGCGCGCGCATGGTCGTCCTCGACAGGCCCAACCCGCTTGGAGGGGTCGCGGTCGAGGGGAACGGCGTCGAGAGCGGATTCGAGTCGTTTGTCGGCATTCACGACATGCCCGTGCGCCACGGCATGACGGTCGGAGAGATGGCACTCATGGTCAACGCGGAAGCCGGAATCGGGTGCGACCTTCGGGTCGTTCCAATGCGCGGCTGGCAACGCGGGATGGATTTTTCCGACACCCGTCTCCCGTGGGTCGCCCCTTCGCCCAACATGTCCGCCCCGACCACCGCGCTGGTCTATCCGGGGATGTGCCTTTTCGAGGGGACCCACCTCTCGGAAGGCCGCGGGACGACACGGCCGTTTGAACTTTTCGGCGCGCCGTTCGTCGATCCGTTTGCGCTTTGCCGGCGGCTCGAATCCTTGAAGCTGCCCGGCGTCGCATTCAGACCCGATTTTTTCAAACCGCAGTTCCACAAGTTCGCCGGGCAGGTCTGCGGCGGAGCGCAGGCTCACGTGACTGACGCGCGGACGTTTCGGCCGTACCTGTCGGGGGTGGCGGTGCTCGCCGCCGTCAAAAGACTGTGGCCGAATGAGTTCCGCTGGCGAACGGAACCCTACGAATTCGTGGGCGATCGGCCCGCCATCGACCTCCTGACGGGGACGGACAAGGTGAGAATGTGGGTTGACGAAGGCCGGCCGCTACGCGAGTTCCGCGCGTTTTTCGACAAGGGCGCCGCGGCGTTCAAAAAACGCCGGAAGCAGTTCCTGTTGTATTCGTAGGGGCGGCCCGAGCGCGGCGAGGTCCGCCCGTGCGACGTCGGAATGACGTTGGTTGCCCGTAGCTGTTGGCTGATGGTTCACGGCTTGTGGCTGGAGGCTCATGATGACCCGCGATGAAGCGCTTTCGTGGCTCAACGAAAAGGTGAAGACCCAAAACCTCGTCAAGCACATGCTTGCGGCCGAGGCGGTGATGGGGGCGCTCGCGCGGCGCTTCGGCGAGGACGAGCAGAAGTGGCGGATGGCCGGGCTGCTCCACGACATTGATCTTGACACGGTGGGAAAGGACATGACGAGGCACGGGAACGTGTCGGCCGACTGGCTGGCCGAAAAGGGCTTCCCCGGCGACGTCGTCCACGCCGTGCGCGCGCACGCGGGTCACGCGCCGGCCGAGACCCGGATGGACCGCGCGCTGGCCTCGGTCGATCCCCTCACGGGGTTGATTGTCTCGGCCGCGCTCATCCATCCTTCAAAAAAGATCGCCGGCATCGATGCGGCGTTCGTCCTCAAGCGTTTCGGCGAGAAGCGTTTCGCTGCCGGCGCCAACAGGGAGGAGATCGCCCGGTGCTCCGAGATCGGCTTGACGCTAGACGACTTCATCGCCGTCGGCGTCGAGGCGATGACCGCGATCGCCGTCGATCTCGGTCTATGAGCTTTTTTTCTGGTACAATACCAAGCGGTCGTGGAAAAACCCTTTGCCCCGGGGACACCATGAACAACCTCGGCCTTTGGCGCGTCTCGCTCGCGTTGCTGTTCACGCTCGGGTGTTCGGTGCAGACCGCCGCGCCGATCGATGAAGGGGACGACGGCGAGGATGCCGGGCGCAAGGACGCCGGGAGGAGGGACGCCGGCGGGAACACCGAAGAGGATTCCGGCGGACCCCAAGACTCCGGCAGGCCGGACGCCGGCGACATGGACGGCGGCGGGGACGACGGTGCGGGCGACGGCGGGGACGACGGCGGGGACGCCGGCCCGTGCAACGGGGCAAACCTCCAGACCGACCCGAACAACTGCGGCGAGTGCGGAAAGGCATGCATCCCCAAAAACGTCCCGGGGGGCGATCAGGGCGCGTACCCGACCATCTCGGAGTGCATCGCGGGGCACTGCGCGGTTTCGGCGTACAAGGGCTGCCGCGACGGGCGCGGCGACTGCGACAACGACTACGAAAACGGCTGCGAGGCCTGGACGGGCTCGGACAAACGCAACTGCGGCGTCTGCGCCCTCGCCTGCGAGATACCCAACGCCTCGGCCGACTGCACATTCAGCAAGTGCGTGCTCATTGACTGCGCCGCGGGATTCATGGACTGCAACCACGACCTCGCCGACGGCTGCGAGGCCCATTTTTCGGAAGACGAAAAGAACTGCGGGGCGTGCGGGAAGGCGTGCGTGTTCCCTCACGGGAGCGGCGAGTGCCAGAACGGCAAGTGCGTCCGGACGGGCTGCGATTCGGACTGGTACGACGCGGACAAAATTGCCGAGGACGGATGCGAGTACTACTGCAAGCCCAAAAAACCGCAGCCGGCCGAGGTTTGCGCCGACCGCGAGGACAACAACTGCGACGGCCAGATCGACGAAGGGTGCCCGCAGGAGGACTGCACCGCGGGCCAGACGATTGACTGCGGGAGCGACGAGGGCGAGTGCGCGCACGGGCGTTTCGAGTGCGTGGGCGGCAAGTGGGACTTCTCGACGTGCAGGGGTATGACGGGACCCAAGGCCGAGGAGTGCAACAACCGTGACGACGACTGCAACGGAGCGGCCGACGACAATCTCGTCAAGGCCTGCTCGGGCGCCGACAGCGGATGGTGCGAGACCGGATGCGGGACTGGCTGGTGGGAGTGCAAGGGCGGGCAGTGGACAAAGGTCCCGCCGGCTCAGGGGACGGCCGAGACGTGCAACGGCCTCGACGACGACTGCAACGGCAAGGCCGACGACGGCTCGGTGCCCTGCCCCGCCGGAATGGCAGGTGTCGGCGTTTGCTTCTGCATAGACCGTTTCGAGGCGGCGCGGCCTGACGCGACCGACACGTGGGAAGGCACGGCCAACGGCCCGCCGGTCTCGAAGTCCGGCGTGCTGCCCTGGCGCGACGTCTCGTGGGCGCAGGCGGACGCGGCGTGCAAGGCCGCCGGGAAGAGGCTTTGCACCGCGGACGAATGGAAAAAGGCCTGCGAAGGGATCGCCGCGACGAACTACCCGTACGGCGACACGTACAACCCGACGGCCTGTCACGGGGCGGACTCCGTGCCCCTGAACCCCAAGCTCGCGGTCGCCGGTTCGTACCCGCAATGCAAAAGCGACCACGGCGTCTACGACGCGAGCGGGAACGTCGAGGAGTGGAACGGCACGTCGTTCCCCGACGGCAAGCGCGGCCTGCGCGGCGGCTCGTACAACACCGGCGACACGCCGTACCTCCGCTGCGACTACGACGCGCCGCCCTCGGACCCCTCGTTCCACAGCCCCCAGATCGGCTTCAGGTGCTGCAAGTCGCCGTAGTTCCCGTTTCTACTGAAACGCCGGGCCGGGCGGCATCGGGTCTCTGACGTACTGCTTCTGGCAGGCGGGGTCATCCGGGCCGATGACGAGCGTGTCCACGCCCGCCTTGACCTCTATGTGGACCTCGTAGCGGAGGTCGCCGGGTTTCATCTCGCACCCGCACTTTCGGCAGAGACGCTGCCTGTCGTCGGTCGCAAGTCGTGTGTCGTCAGTCATTCGACCGGCCTGTAGTCCGCCGGTGTGCAGATGTTTCCGTAGCCCGGCTCGATTCGGCAGATCGTGAAGCTTTCCAGGCAGTCGACGTTGTCGCGGCAGCGTTCGTAACAGAACGGGAGGCCTACGAGGCCCGTGGCGCACTTCCCCGAGAGGCAGTCCGCGTCCTTGAGACACGCCTGCCCGGTCTCAAAGAACCCTTCCTCCGAAGACGGTTTCGGCCGGCAGGCCTGCGCGGGCCGGGCGTTGACCTCCGTGTCGTAGTATGCGGCCGAGGCGCACACCTCGTCCGGACCGCAGTCGTTGTCGGCCGCGCAGAGCGAGGTGCAGGCCGTGTTTCCCAGGCACAGCCCGCTCGCGCACTCGGCGTTCTCTTTGCACGGGACGCCGTCGAGCAGCCAGTCCGGCCGCGCCTTCCGGCACCACGACCGCACCTCCCCCGTACGGCCCCATATGAACGCGCGGCAGACCTCGTCGGCGGCGGGACAGCCCGAGTCGTGGACGCAAAAGAGCATGCTGCCCGGGTCGTGTATGCACGCCTTGACGATGATCAGGTTCCCCTGGCCGTCGTTGATGGACCCGTAGTCGCAGATGAAGCCTTGGGGGCAGTCGTCGCCGGAGCGGCAGAACGCCGAACACACACCGTCCGAAAGACAGAGCCCGCTCGTGCAGTTGAGGCTCGCATTGTCTTTGCACTCCTCGGCCGGTTTCCCCTCGTCGCCCGCGATGGTGCGGCAGGCGGGGTAGCGGCTTCCGGACGATTCGTCGCTCGCGCAAGCCGCCCTTTCCCCGCAATCGGCATCGGCGCCGCAGGCCCCCTCATAGACGTCGAACCGGCATGCCTTCGAGCCATCCGGCAGATCGTCACACGCGAAATACGCCGGGCACGACGGGCTGGTTTCGGTACAGGGAATGGAGCACCGGGGCAACGGGCCGCCGCCGCCGCCCGTGAGGCAAAGGCCGCTCTCGCAGTCGCCGCCCCCGCCCGGGCAGAAGTCGCCGGTTTCCGCTTTGAGATACGAGTAGTGAAGGCAGCCATTGAACTCGAACCGGGGGTCGGAGAATTGCGACGTCTTGAGCGGCGTGCACGAATAGGACTCGGGGCAATCGCCGAGATCGTAACCATCATCGGACAACCCGCAAGGCTTCGTGCAGATGCCGTCGTCCGGGCAGATGCCCGTCAGGCACGGCTCGGCCTCCCCGCAAGCCCGCCCGAGGCCACGACCGTTCGGCACGCCGGAGGCGCAGTACGTCACGACGCGCTGTTGGTCCCTGGAAACCCCAAAGCGGCAGATAAGGCCCGCGGAACATCCGTAGTCCGAGCTGCACTCCTCGGGAAAGTCCTTGTCCGGGCGGACGCAGTAGTAGTTCCCATCGCCAAACGGCGGGTAGCTGCGGCAGCGATAGCCGGGCGGGCAGTCCGCCGAGTGCGCCGTGTCGGCGCAGGCGCTGGAACAGTAGGTGTCGTAGACCGCGCCGACCCCTTCGCCGTAGAGGCAGATGCCCGATTCGCACTGGAGGCCGGTCACCAAGCTGCACGGCGACGCGAAGCCGCCGGCGATAAACGGAAGGCAGGCGAGCGTCCCCTGGTAGTCGAAGGTGCAGATCTCGTCGGGAAGACAGTCCCACGAGCTCGCGCACGCGGGGCCGCAGTCGGCGATCGGCACGCATGCGCCGCCCTCGCATCTGCGGCAGCTCCCGCAGTCGGCGTCGCCGTCGCAAATCACCACGATGCACACCTGGCTCTCCCGGCAGTGCCCCGATATACACGAGGCGCACTCTCCGCAATCATCGTCGGTCCGGCACCGGCCGAGGGCGCCGGGGTCCTTGCGGCAGTATGCCTTTTCGCCCGCATTCTCGCACAGGTAGGTCGCGGGGCACTCTTCGTCGGCAGTGCACACGGAGGTGCAGTACCGCTCGTCGCCGTCGGTGATGCACTCGCCGCCCATGCAGTAACCGTCCTGCCCGCACGGTCTTCCGGTCACGACGACGCAGTTTGAGCCGACCTCGACCTGGCCGAAGCCGCACGCCCCGCGCGAGAACGTCAGGTCCCCCGGTTTCCGGCAGCCGTCCCCGAAAACCGCGGCCGCGCCGAGGAGAACCAGCGTGCCCGAGACAAAACCGAAGGTACGAACGACGATCATGCCCCAACCTACACCCGTCCGCCGGCCGAGTTCAACTGCGTTCGGAAAAACCGGGGACTTCGATCGGGGCGCGGCCGGGGAGCAAGGCGCGCGGTCCCCGAAAAGGCCGAAGACGCAGCCGCACGGCTGACGGCTGATGGCTGATGGCTAATGGCTGGTCCCGGCAACTTTGCCGGGATCCTGGCGGACAGAAAGCGGCTGCCGCATGCCGCACGCTGGATGCCCGAAGCTAGTACACCTGCAGGACGGTCTTTCCCAGCCACGCGGTCATGAGAAAGCCGAGCAGAAGAAAGGGGGCGAACGGGGCGGTGCGCGACACCTGAATTTCGGCGATGTTCCCGGCCGCGAGCGCCGCCGTGATGTCGCGGACCTGCGCGTCCGTGAGGCCGTCGGGAAGGAGCGTCCCGACGTCGGTGTCCTTGACGACGTCCTTGATCCCCAGGCGCTCGACGGCCGAGGGCGCGATGATCATCGCCGCGCGAAGCTCGCCCAGGGCGATGGTCTTTTCGTCGAGGTCGCGCACCAGGCGGTCGTACAACACCCGGAAAACCATCAGGGCCACGGAGATCCAACCCATGTCGAGCAGTGAAAACAGCCCCGCGGCCCCCCTCGTGGCGGCAGTCCAGGCGACGTAGGCGCCGACGACACCTACGCCCGTCCAGAAAACCGGACGGCGGCGGAAGATGGCGCTCACCTGGCGCATGAGGATGAACAGGACGAGATAGATGCCCATGCTTGAGGCGCGGGCGGCGCCAAGAAGCGCGCCCACCTGCTCGTTTAACGCCCGGCCGACGATGAGGATCATGACGAAACCTACAAAAGTGGCAGACACAACACGAAGTGCTGAGTGCTGCTTGCCCGCCGGCTCGTCCTCCGAAGCCTTGGCGGAGGGCGGAGCAGCTAAGGGCGTTCCGTTGCCTTTCGGCCGCGGACCCCGAAACCTCGTCAGCAACCCTTTGAGAAACCAGTACGCGGCGGCGATCAGGACAAACGCCGAGGCGTTGATTAGGAGGATGAATGCGGGGAGCCACGCCCCGTGCGAGCGGTAGAGCGACGGAGGGAGGAGGAGCGCCGCCGCGGCGAACAACTTGGCGTCGCCCGCCGACCAGAGCCCAAAATGCCAGAACGCCGCGCCGGCCAGGAATGCGGCGGCTCCGTTGAGTACGGCCATCCAGAAGTCGCGCGGGGCCGAGAGCCCCAGGGCCGCAAGCGCGCCCTGGAAGCAAATCCCCGCCGCTATCCCGAGGACGACGAACCTGTTGCGGATCTTCAGCGTAAAGAGGTCGTCATAGGCGGCGAGCCCCAGAATCGAAAGCCCCAGCGGGATCGAAAGGAAGTCCGTCACTTGACCTTCTTTCGGACCGCGTCCGGATCGAGGAAGATCGGGTGGAGGCAGGCGGGGGAGTACCACTTGCCCATCTCGTAAAGCCCTGCGCAGACCGCGTCGAGGCGGCACGCCCGGCAGGCCCCGGCCTTCCCGTGGATGAAGTCGATCTGGCGCACCTGTCCCTTTTCGTCGAGGAAGTTGACCAGCCGGACCTCCTCCTTGACGATCTTGCGCGTCTCGGTCGAACAATGCGCGAAGTCGGCCATGAAGCACAGGGGGACCCGCTCCACGCGGAATGTCCGCCCCGTGGCCTCAAGGAACGTCATGGCGCGGTGGAGCGACATCTCGAACTCCGGCGGCTGGGCGACGGTGTCGGGGTTCTCCGCCACGCGGTTCATGGACGGATCGATGTTGTTCCACACGAAATGCCTGATCCACGGGAATCGCCCGACGACGCAACGGACGGTCTCGTCGAGATGGCCCGCGTTGTAACGGTTGATGACCGTGTTGATGTCCGCATCGACGCCCAGCCGCCCCGCCTTGCGAAGCGTCCGCACGATGCGGTCGAACGAGCCGGGGTTCTGCGTCAGCGCGTCCTGCACCTCCGGGCGGGATGAGTGAAGGGACACGTGCATGAGCCGGAGGCCCGCGTCGCGGAGATCGCGCAGGAGCCGGCCGCGCGAGAGGTCCTGTCCGTTGGTGATGATCCGCGGCGCCACACCGTGTGAAGCGGCGTGCGCGACGATTGCGCGGAGGTCCCCGTACAGGGTCGGCTCGCCGCCGGTGAAGATCACGCCGTCGTAACCGAGGCGCCCAAGTTCGTCCACCTGGGTCCGCGCCTCATCGAGGGGCAGGACCCGCATGTTCTCGGGGTTCGAGCAGAAACGGCACCGCTGGTTGCAAATGCGCAGGAGCTGTATGTAGCCCAGATTCGCCATTTTCGCGGACGGTTTCCCTTTACACCCGCCCCGGCGGATAGTAGCATACGCGCGGTCATTGTACATAACGGAGCCGGACGACAGGAGGTTCCGCCGTGAGATTTGCGCGCGCGTTGATGGTGGTTGCGGTTTGCCTGCCAATCCCTTGCCTGGAAGGGACAGCGCGGTCCGGCCCGGCCCTGCCGGGCGGGTTCGACCCTTCTTTGGTGCCCCTGGCGGGCCAGGCCGGCAGACTGAAGGCGCAGTTCGTCCTCGAACAGGCGCAGTCGCGCGTGCGGGCCGGCCGGCCGCTCCCCGCGCCGGGCGATCTGACGTTCGCGATCACCACAGTCGATCTTGTGCTCAGGCCCGAATTCCAGGACACCCCGCCCGCGTCGAGCCTCGCCGTGCGCGTGCACATGACCATCGAAGGCCGCGCCGCGTCCACATCGTCCGCCGTGTTCCTGCTCGACGATTTCACGATAGAAGGGGTGACGGACGGAGCGGGCAATCTGGAACACGCCTTTGCGCACGACCCGGCGGGCGGGCCGGGCACGCTCACGGTGACCCTGCGTGAGCCCCTCACGGCCGGTATGCAGGCGGATCTCACGATCGCGTACCACGGCGTACCCAGGTGCAAGACCGATCCGGTGGCCGGCTACGCGGGCTGCCGGCTCGAGAGGACCCTCTCGCACCTCCACGGCACGACGGTCTTTCCGCGGAAGATCCCCGCTTCCGAGGCGGACGATCGCGACATCTTTGCCCTGACCGTCGAGGTGGTGCTTCCCGAGGGTCTGCATGCGGCGGTTGCCGCCGAGTTCGACGGCGAGTTCGACGGCCCTTCGAACACGATCACGTCGAAGTGGCACAACGACCAGACCGGGACCATTGCGGTCGCGTTCGGCGAATACAACGTCGGCGCCACCTCCTACCCGGCGTCGGGAGGCCTCACGTACTCCGTCGGTTCGTTCACACAGCTCACCACAAACGAGAACGCGGCCGGATACCGCGACATCGCCGGGGACGCACTCGGCTGGTTCTCGGCAAGGTTCGGTCCGTACCCGCAGCCGTGGTTCGGGTTCGCCGAGATCGCAAGCAGCACGCCTGTTGTGGTCACTGTTCCGATGTTGGGTTTGATCCCGCAGGCGTTCCTGGAGTACGAGCCCGACAAGTTCGGCGCGGTGGGAGCAATCGCCCACGCGACGTCGGGGCAGTGGTGGGGAAGGGCTGTGAAACCCTCGGGACCCGAGGACCGCTGGTTCTCCGAGGCCCTCACCGAGTTCTCGTCGCTTGGGTTCGAGTCGCACAAGTACGCGTCGCCCGTACCCCACTATCTCACTCTGGTGAAGCACCTCTATCAGTGGTTCTACGAGTACGGCGTCCGCCCGGATCGCGATGTGGCACTCGCGTCGAGTGCGCTTGCCGACCTCGACTGGACGACATATGCGATCCTGGCTTCGATGAAGGGTGCGATGGTCGCTCTTCAGCTCGAGGCCATCCTCGGAACCAAGTTCTACCCGGCGCTCGAGGGGTTCCTGGGCGCCTTCCCGCAGGGCCGGGCGACCACCGAGGACCTCCGGGTCGCGCTCGAAGGCGCGCACGGCTCGTCGCTCCTGTGGTACTTCGACGAGTGGGTCCACGGGATCGGTTTCCCCGTCTACACCCTGGCGTGGGACGTCCAGCCCGGCGGACTTCTTTACCGGGTCGATATCTCGCTCAGGCAGGACGTTGCAACAGGGGGGACGACTTTCGACATGCCCGTCGAGTTCGGTGTCTACGCCGGCGGCGGGAGCGAGGCGACCAGGATCGTGAGGCGTGCGAGCGACGTCGAGGAGTCATATTCCGTCTCCGTGGGGGAAAGGCCGGTGTCGGTTGTCATGGATCCGGAAGGGAAGCTCCCGCTCAAACGTGTGATAAGCGCGCTCGACGGCGACGTGGACATCGACATGGAGGTGGACGGACGGGATCTGATGATTGCCGCGTGGTCGTACGGAAGCACGTTCTCGGATTTCTCATCGGGGCGGGACCTGCGGTTCCTGGCGTACACCGACTTGAACCGCGACGGACTCGTGGACGACGTGGACGTTGACCGGGTCATCAACAACTTCGGTGCCTGTGCGCTCTCGGAGTGCGGCGACCGGTAGGCGCGTTCTGACGGCAGGGAGACGGTCAAGATGAAACGGACATCCATCGCGAAGCTCCTTCGGGACATTGTGCCCGCCATGACAACCGCGGCTTGCGTCGCGTGCCTGTTGGCCGGATGCCCCTCAAACCGTGAACTCGAAACCGGGGGATTTAAGGCCCCTGCCGGCGCGGACACGGGACCCGGCGACGCCGGTGCGGAAACGGACTCCGGCGCGGCGGCGGACGCGGCGACCGATCACAGGACCCACGTTTTCATTCCCGCAGCCGGGCGCGCGGCCGAACTCGAAGTGAGGCTCGTCTCCGGGTTCGTCGATCAAGGCGTTCTCACACTCAAGATGGCCACAGGCGGGCTCAGGGACGTGTTTGGCCTGTATTTCAGGCTGGCATACGACCCGGCCGTGCTGAAGTTCGAGTCGCTGGCCCCCAGCAACCGGTTCCCGCAGGGAAGCCTCGTGAAGGCCTTCGAGCGAAACGGCGTTCTGATCGCCGCCATCAGCAACAAGGGCAACCAGCCGTCCGTGAGTTTCGAGCCGGACGACGAGATCGCGGTCCTCAAGTTCCGCGTGGTCGGCGGGGGGCCGACCGAGCTCAAGTTCGTGCAGGAACGCAGCGGCGCCGGCGACAAGTACCTGCAGCCCGCCGCGGGGGCGTGGGTCGGCGGAATGCTGGAGTACCGTTGAGCCTTCAGCTGTCAGCCGTCAACTTGCAGCAAGACCAAGAACGAAGTTTGACCCTCTCGTCAAAACCCGGATCGTCTCACGCAAAGGCGCAAAGCCCGCAAAGAAATCCAATCAGTTCGAGTCCGACTTGGCGTTCTTTGCGTCTTTGCGTAAGAAAAAGGCTTTTGGATCTTCTGGAAATGTGTGACAGGCGGTGTTTTCAAGAGGGATGACGCCCGTTCTGATAGTCAGTTGTCCTCAAGCACTGGGACCCGGATCATGTGCGCTCCTGCTTGAAGGAGCGTGCGATGCCGGACAAGGTCGGATTTCGCACCTGATGGCACTCTGGCCGGTCGTGGTGACAGGGCGGCGGAGGGGACGGCGTTGAATCGTCATTCCGACGGCACACAACGCAACCCCGTTGGGGTTGGGTGCATGTTGGCCCGTTCGAGATCCCAGGGTAGCCTTCGGCAACCCTGGGCTGCAATGCACAACCCCCTTGGGGTTGGCGCTCGTACGGGGCCATCATTCATGACGGCCGGCGTTATGGGACTGGATCGGGCCGGCGGTTCCCGA
>JACRCP010000073.1 GCA_016218965.1 Deltaproteobacteria bacterium
CTCGGTGCTTCGACGCCGCTTCGGACGCGGCTCTTTTGGCCGCCGTCATGAAAGCGTTGCCGAAAGTCGCGGTCGGCCGCCACGAGACCCGGAACACGGACGCGGGGTTGTTTCTAAACAAAGACAGCCTGCTGTCGGTGGTCAGGTGGTGCGTGGCGCAGATTCGACAGGACGCCGGCGACGACGTTGTTGTCACCAAGGACGACGTGTTCTTCGCCGTCAAGCACCTGTGCGGTGACGAGTTGTTCTATCTGCCTCGCGGAAACCGGTGCATGGTCGGGTACATTCTCCCGGGGGTGACCATCGACGGCTTGTGGACGTCCGAGGGCAAACCGGTCTCGTGCAAAACGGCGTTGCTCCCCACCGATCCGATGTTTGCGGGCGGCGGCTCCAGGGCATGCGGCGACGGGAGCTTCGAGATCGCCTCCCACGTGGGCACGTTCCACGTCACTCGCCACGCGTTTGACAGATTCGTCGAGGGGACCAAACGCGCCGAGCTCAAAGCGAGAACAATTGGCCGGGCGCCGATGCACTTGCGCGACTACTTTCGAAGCTTTCAGAGGATTCTCAGGGACTCGAAGGTCCTGGAATGCGTCTGGCCGGCGGTTGCGAACCGTTTCGAAGGCGCGGCCTTCCGCGGTACACGCCACTGGATTTTCGTGGTCGAAAACGGCCGCGACGTGACGACGTGCTTCGATCTCGAAAAGATACCCGAAACGGTCTTCAGAGACGCGGCGGCGGGAGAACGGACGCCGACGGCTCCGCCGGCCGCCGGAGATGCCAATTCTTGAAAGGAGGAGGGTCATGAAAATCGCGTCTTTGTTGGTGGTCGGGCTTGCGGTGCTTGTCGCGTTCGCCGTGGTTGCCTGCGGGGGCGAAGACGGCGGGACGGACGCGGCGGGTGGCGGCGACGGGGGCGGCGGAGCAGGTGACGGGGGCGGAGGGGGAGGTCAGGACGGCGGGGGAGGCGAGGACGGAAGTGGCGGGACGGTGACGCTTGGGGCCGGCTCGTGCCGCGAGCTGCTTGGCCCCCCCGACTTGAACTCGACATGCTCGAACATCCGGGACGGCCAGGCGTACAGCCAGACAAACGACCTGAACGCCGCGCTTTACGGAAACCCGATGTGCGGCGTGGAGTTCGGAGGCGGCACCCTCGGGTTCTTTGACTTTGAGATCTGGGAGGAAGGAAAACAGCCGGCGGGTTACGACGTGTGCAAGTTCCAGGGAAAAGAGGACCTCCCGGGTCTCGGAGAGAAGGCCTGTCTGTTTTCGGGAAATCCCTCGTGGGCGCAGGTCGGGTTCTTTCAGGGAGGTTACTACTTCTTCCTCACGCCGGCCAACGCCGGGACCTCGGTCTCGGCCTGTGCAAAGGACGACGTGGTTGCGCTCGCGAAGATCGTGGCGGGCGGGTTATAGCCCGGGCTTGCGGACGCGGCACGGATCAAGAGGCTGGAACGGGAACTTGTGAAAATGGGGCGCGCCTTGCGGCAAGAGGCCGTCGGCGTGATCATCGGCGGAAAACTCAAGCTATTCAACATTGGAGAGCGCACAGGGTGCAGACCAATCCCTGTGGGGTACACGCCGCCCAGACGGAAGAAACCGCCCACGAAACCCCACGGCGCGAAGAAGTCAAAGGGCAAGTAGCCGACCAAACAGGCCCGCCTTCCGCATCTGTCAACGCTCCACGTTCACATCGAGCATCGAAACGCGTTCGGGTGCGCGAAGCCATTGGCTTGCGCACTCCAAATCACTGCCCGATCTCCACCCTCCCCCCTTCGGTCGAGCCGCGGATCTCGGGGTTGTACATGACCGAGGCCGAGAGCGGCGGCAAAAAGAACGTCCCCGGCGTCACGACCCGGAGCATCACGTGGTACCTCTGGACGCCGTACTTGAGCGTCCCGAATATCTGCACGGCGTCGTCCTTTACCTCGGCGTAGTCGGGGTTCCACCGGTCCTTGGCCTGGCCGATCCACGGTAGGTTCACCGTGCCCGCGAGCCTCGGGTTTTCGATCTCGACCCCGGGCGGGACGCGGACCTCTACCGCCGAGTTCTCGAGCGTGATCCTTTGAGTCGAGTCGATGGACACCTCCATGACCGCAGTGTCGCGGAGCTTGAGATCGGAGATGGGATCGCCCTTGAGGCCGAGTATCCGCCTCTTGACGCTTAGGCCCTCGCTTGTCGCGGCGAACGACGTGACCTTTTCCTTGAAACCCGAATTCTCGACGTAGACGTACATCGCGCCATCGGCCTTAATCTCCATGCGCGGCGAACCGTTCTTGTTCGCGGATTTGAGCGTCCACGTGAGCCCGTACTCGTTTTTCTCGGGGTTGAGCTTTTTCCCGGCGGCCATCACCGTCGCCTCGTAGCTCTGAGCGTACTTCGAGTTCATGACGCGTAGCCCCAGCGCCAGCACGCCCCATGCAAGCTCCTGCGTCGAGTAGTAGTAGCTGTGGTTTTTGAGGGCCTCGACAAGCTCCATCATCATGGACTCGTTGCGCGCCGCCCCCGGGCGCGTGATCTCGGCGATGTAGAGCCGGAGCGCCTTCTCGCGAAGCGGCGAGTAAAAATCGCGCCCTAGCCGCCGCTCCTTTGGCGGGGCCGCCTTGAACGCCGTTTCCAGGTGTTTTGCCGCCGCGTCGGTGTGTCCCGCCAGGTGCAGCGCCCCTGCGAACCACAGGAGATCCTCTGAAGCGACGCCTTTCTTTTCGGCGGCGGCGTTGAGGGTGTCCGCGTCCTTTCGGTTGAGCTTCCCGCCCTTGGCGAGCACGAAGTACCCGAACGGCGTCTGCCGCGCGTTCTTTTCGGCGTACCGGAGGGCCGCCTGAATCACGGAGTCGGGCACCATGTAGCCTGCTGCCTGCGCCTCGAGCAGGACGAACGTCGCGTAGAGCGAAGCCCACGTCTGGGGTTCCTCGGCGCCGGGCCAGTAACCGAAGCCGCCCGACGGCGTCTGCATCGAGATGATCCGCCCCACGCCCGCGTGGACGAAGTTCTGGAGGTCCGAAGGCGACCTGTCCTTTTCGATGAGGGGCAGGATGGGCATGAGACGTACGAGTGGCAGGAGCGACGAGCTGGTCTGCTCGACGCAGCCGTACGGGTAACGCAGAAGGTGCTTGAGATGCGAGACTCGCGCTATCGCCGGGACCGGCGAGAGGACGACGCGCGTGGCGAGCTCGTACGGACTCCAGTCGGCAAGGAAACGTGCGAGGTCCAGCGGCCCCGACGCGACCTTTTCAAAGACGCCTTCCGTAAGATACGGCCGGTCGGGTTTGAGTGGAACCCTCAACGTCTCGTCATATTTCTCTCCGTTTGACGACTCCCTGATGCGAACGACTATGAAACCTGGGGCAGCCCCGGCCTTCACGGGGACCCAGACGGTCTTTGACGCGCGGGCGCCAAGCTCGACGGACGCAGGGACGGCGGCAACGAGTGTTGCGCCCTCGAGATCGACGGAGATCTTTGCGTTCTTCGCGGCGTCCGTGGTGTTGCGGAGGCTCAACGGGAACTGGAACTCGTCATTTGTGAACATGAACCGCGGGAGCGTGGGCGACACCACGACGTTGCTCGTGACGGTGACGAACTTTTCGCCGGAACCGAGCCTTTTCTCGTCGGCCGCCGAGTACATGACCCGGAGCTTCCCGTTGTAGGCAGGGACGGGGAACTTGATTTCGAGCCTTCCGTTCTTGTCGGATTCTTTAAGACCGCTCCAGTACGCCACGAGCCGGACGAACGTCGGCTGGGCCGTCTCGCCGCCCTCGCCGCCGCCCGCGAGGTCCATCCCCTTGGGGACCACCCATCCCAGCGTTTCGGCGGTATCGACGGCGAGCGCCTGGTCGTGGAAGATGGCGCGATAGATGTCGGGGGACTTGAAGCGCGTGACCTGAAGGATGCCTTCGTCGACGATGGCCACCGTCCCCTTGAACCTGGATTTCCCCAAGATGACGACCTTGAGGTCCTCCCCGGGCTGCATGCGCTCGGGCGCCTCGACCTTGAGGTCCAGCCGGTGCTCCGAAGGCCTGACGCCCAGTCGCTGGACGCCGAAGGCCCGCCGCACGAGGTAGTTCTCGTGGACGCGCACCAGCAGCGCCGACACGTAGACCGACGAGTAGCCCCTGGGGACATCGAACGTCCACTGCGCCGTCTCGCCCGTGGCCTCCTGCCAGGTCTGCGCCAGGACGTTGTCGAGCTCGACCGTCCAAAGGATTTTGCCCGCAAACGGCAGGAGCACGCTCGCCTGGACCTTTTCGCCGTAGTCGGCCTCGGCCTTGTCGAGCTTCAACTTCATGGTCTCGGGCGATTCGGGCCGCGCCGTCTCCCACCACCAGCCCCAGCCCGCGACCGAGATCTCGCCCACAGCGTTACTGGCCTCGTCGCGCACCTCGAGGAAGTAGTCGTACCAGTACTCTTCGGGGGTGAAGTCTATCGCGAACTTCCCTCCCTGCGCCGCGACGCTCCGTTTCTCGACCCACGGGAGCTTCTGGACCGAGTGCGACCATTCGAACCGCCGCGTGTCGGGGTTGTAGACGTGCGAGTAGTCGTACTGCATCCGGTAGACCTGAAAACCCAGCCGCGCGGGCGAGGTCCTGAGCGTGCCGTCCGTATTGACGAGCACGCCCTGCACCTCGACCTTTTTCCCGGGCTCGACGCGCGTGGTCTTGGGCTTGAGCCCGATGTAAAACGGAAACGGGTGGACCGCGGCCTTTGCGAAAGCCCTGCTCGCCCGCCCGCTCCCCGCCTCCGAAACCTCGGCATTCATCGTGACGTCTATGCGGCTCTTGAACCCCGCGAGGTCCTTGAGATCGCAGGCAAACGAGACGTTGCCTTTGTCGTCGAGCGTGCCGCTCGCGGTGTCCGGCTCGACCACCGGCGGCCTCTCTCCGCGTGTGTACCTCCCGCCGAACGAGAAGCCTGGAAAGTCCTTTGGCGCAAACGCCCCCTCGTGCGCGGTGCACACGGCCTTGTAAGGCTCGCCCGAGGCCGGAACGCCAAAGAGGTAGTCGGCCTGGATCTCGCCGCCGATCTCGTCCTTGAACGAAAAATCGGTCTTCTTGGGCGTTACGCGCAATGTGATTCGTTCGGGCACGAAGGTCTCGACGAATACAGCCGCCGAGGCGATCTCGTCTTCGCCGGTCATAAGCTGCATCGAGTAGCGCCCGGTCGGCGACGACGCGTCGGTCCCGAACGAGAACGCGGCCATCCCCGCGTCGTCGGTCTTCCCCTGGAGCGTCATCAGTTCCTTCCCGCGGGGGTTCATCACCTTGACGCTCACCGGAAGAGCCGCCGCCTTGTAAGACCCCTTCTCGCGCACGACGGCGGCGAAGTTCACCTTCTCGCCGGGCCGGTAGATGTCGCGCTCGGGATAGACGGTCGCAAGGTACGGCGTCTCGCGCGCGGAGAGCCCGGCGACGTCGAACGGTTCCATGCCAACCGTCGTCGCGTCGAAATCAAGGAACGTCCACTCGCCTTCCTTTTTCGCGACCAGAACGGCGGCCTTCCGGTCGCGCATCGGCTTGAACTCAAACGAGCAGTAACCCTGGGCGTCGGTCGTGCACCCGCCCAGAGGGACGTTCTTGTGGCTCATCGCCTTGACCTCGGCCCCCGCAACCGACGCGCCCGAGGCGGTGTTGAGCACCCACGCATGCACGTGGTCTTTCGAGCGTTTCGAAACGAGCGCAAGGTCCGAGATGACCACGACCACCGAGTCGGTCTTCTGCCGGTTCCCCGAATCGTAGTAGCCGCCCTCGTCGCCGTCGTAGCCCTCGCCGCCCTCCTCGTCGTCGGAACGCGGTTTCTTCTTTTTCTTTTTCTGGGCCAGCGAGGCCTTGACGCGATAGACGCCCGGTTCGCCCGCGTCCAGAACGTCGTTGAGATCCAGCCAGTGAAGCTGCGACCTCTCGCCCGCCCCCACGGCCACGCGCTTCTCCCGCTCGACCATCTCGGCGAAATTCCACCAGTTGTACTCTTTGAATCCCCAGAGGGCGACGTTCTCGGGAGGAATGCGTTCGACCGACACCGCAAGCTCGTTTACGAGCCGGACCTGGATGGGCACCTTCACGCCGCCCTTCCGCCCGAGGTAGTGGCCGCGCACGGCAAACGACACGCGCGGGACGGGTTTTGGGATCTTGACCTGCGTCGTGTAGTCGGCGGCGAGAACGCCCTCCTCGCGCGCCGAAAGCCCCGCCATGATCTTGAGCGTGTACGTCCTGTCGGGGACGAACGCCCCGTGCAGCTTGAACCCGTGGGCGTGCGGCGTGACGCGGACCGGAATCTCGGGACTAAGCTGGACCTGGCGCCGCGCCTGCTCGGCGTCCACCGTACACTTGCGGGCGCCGGAAACCGTGCAGGCGACGTCAATGACAATCCCCGCGGCGGATTCGGAGGCCGTGACCCCCGAGAGGTGAAGGACCTTGTCGGGCACAACGAGATCGAAGGATGCCGGCGCGCCAAGCGAGTGCGTCCCGTCGGCCGCGGGAAGGCCTTTCGCAACCGTGATCTTGTATGCCTTCGCCTTGAGGTTCTTCCAGACGACAGCCAACGAGTCGGGAGCGGCGCCCTTGCCGACGTTCAAGACCTTCGCGGCCTTCCCGTCGGCGGCGGCGACCGAGAAGTACTCGTCCACGCCGAAGAGCCGCATCGGGAACGCGAACTGAACCTTGGCCTCAATCGCCTCGGGCGTGATCTTGGTGATGTACGCATTTGCCGCCGAATACCCGGGCGTCGAGAACGTGTACGAGGAACCCTTGACCTTGACCTTGTTCCCGGCCGAAACCGGAATACAGCTCAAACCGGCCTCGTATTTCTGATCGGGTTTGAGCGCGCCGGCGTCGAAAACGTACGCGAACGAGCGGTCGGACTCCCAGTACACCCGGCCACGGGCGTCGGGCTTGACGGTGACGCAGTCCGACACTTCGCCCTGTTCAAGCCAGCCGCCCGGTTCGTCCTGGATCGGGCCCGAGGCAGCGAAGACGATCCTGTCGGGGACCGAGGTGAGCGTCCCTGTGGGCTGGGCGCCCGTGATCGTCACCTCTCCCCGCGGCGCACGCGACGCCTTCACCGCCTTGGCCGCGGCCTTCTCGCCCGGCCCCGCTTTCTTTTCCGGGGCCTTGCCCTCGCCGCAAGCCGCGACGGCGAAGAACACCAACGACACGAAAAGCGTCTTTTTCATGTGTCCACCCTCTTTCATTTGGAGTGCGGTAGTTTGCTTCCGCGTTTCGCGAGCACGCTCGCTCGAATCAAAAGCGCAAGCAAGCTTGCGCACTCCAAAACATCACATCGCCCTACCCAGGCGGCGGGAGGGCCTTTGGCTCGACCTTCGCAAACCGGAGCTTCCAGATGTTGACGAGCGCCTCGAGGAATATCTTGCGCGTCATCTTGGACGCGCCCTTCATGCGGTCGGGGAAGATTATCGGCGTCTCGACGACCTTGAAACCCAGTTTGACCGCGCGGTACGTCATCTCGATCTGGAAGCCGTAGCCGCCGATGATGAGGCGGTCGTAGTCTATCGTTTCGAGCACGCGGCGCCTGAAACACTTGAACCCGCCCGTCAAGTCCTTGATCTCGAGGCCGAGGATGGTCCGCGCGTAGATCGACCCGCCCTTCGAGACGAGCTTGCGCAAAAAAGACCAGTTCTCGACGCCGCCGCCGGGGACGTTGCGCGACCCGAGCACCACGTCGGCGTCCTTTATCTTCTCGAGGAAGTCGGGGAGGTACTTGGGCTGGTGCGAGAAATCGCAGTCCATCTCGAAAAGCAGGTCGCAGCCCCGTTCAAGGCCCCACGTGAAACCGGCGGCATAGGCCTTCCCGAGTCCCTCCTTCTTCCGGCGGTGGAGCACGTGCACGCGCGGCTCGGATGACGCAAGCCGGTCGGCCACCTCGCCGGTGCCGTCGGGCGAGTTGTCGTCAACGACCAGGACGTCCGCGGGCACCGTAGCGAGGACTTCACGGACCAGAAGCGGCAGGTTCTCGCGCTCGTTGTACGTGGGGATGATGATCAGGACCTTCTCAGCCGATTCCAATCATTCGCTCCTTGAACTTTCAACATTCGACTTGCCGCGTTTTCCCATTCGCCCCGCAATATAGACGGCAAGCCATCCGATGACAACTCCCAAGAACGCCCCCGCCAGCACATCCGAAGGGAAATGCGCGCCGAGATAGACGCGGGAGAGGCCGACCAAGAGGGCGATCCCAAACGCCACGGCCCCGGCAGCGGCGCCGGACTCGGCCAGCACGACGGTCGCGGCGCCGAACGCCGTCTGCGCGTGCCCGCTGGGAAACGAGCGCGTCCTGAGCCCGCCCGAGAGGTCGTTGATGCGCGCCTCAATGACGCCGTCGGCAGCCGGTCTCGGCCGCGGGACGGCGAGTTTTGCCGCCTGGACCAGGAGCCCCCCGACGGCCATCGCCGAAATGCACGCGACAAGCGCCCGAATCCTGCCCGACTTGTTGCGCCAGATGATAACCGGGAACGAGAGGAGAAACGCGACGACGCCGTGCCCGGCGTAGGTGAGCACGCCGACCACGGCGTCCGGAAACGACCCGCCGGACATGCCGTTTAAGGCAAGGGCCGCCGCGCGGTCGAGGTCAAGGAGGGCATCCACGGCGGCATCCTAGCTTCAATTCGGCCGAACGCGCAAGAACGCAAGCGGCGCCGTCTTCAGAAACGTCGGATTCCGGCCGGGTCGGGTGCCACGGACAAGATTCGTTCGACGAAGCCTGTCCGTGCTCCTCATGCGGGACCCACACGGACAACCTGCGGTTGTCCGTGGCACCCCCTTGGATCCCCCGTGAAACCCCGAAACGGGCGCATCCCCGCAACTGGCGTGACGCGAAGGCCGGGGCGACGCCTGCCCAGACGGCGCAACAAAGCTTTAGGGTTCGCGCAAAAATAAGTTCGCATTTATGGGCGTCGAGGCGCCCGGCCGGCGAGGCGTGCGGAGCGCCGCGTACCAGAGGTACGTAAGCGACGCGCAACGAAGCCGGACGGGATGCATCGGCCGTCAGAAATGTGAAGTTATTTTTGCGCGAGCCCTTAGAGTGCGGTAGCTCGCTACCGCTTTGTTTTCCGCGGGAGCTTGCTCCCGCAACCCGGACGAGCAAGCTCGTCCGGCACAAAGCGCAAGCAACACCACTCACTCCGCTCGGGTGCGCGAAGCCATTGGCTTGCGCACTCCAAAACGCAACTTTTCGCGGGTGGGTTCATCTGTTATGTTAAGATGCGAGGTGCGGATGAAGCTTCTCAAAGACATCGGAACGGTTCTGGCCATCGTCGCGGCGATCGTCGGACTGAAATACCTCATCGACCGCCCCGACGGACCGCCCGGGGGCAAGGTCGGAGTCTTGGGCGACGCGGCTTTTGCCGCCGAGGTGCTCAAGGCCGAGACGCCGGTAGCCGTCGAGTTCAGGTCGCGTTACTGCTCGGCCTGCAAGATGTTCCGCGGCAAATTCGAGGACGCCTCGTTGAAGTTCGACGGGAAGATGAGGTTTTTCGAGCTCGACATCAACGATTCGCCACGCGCCGCCGACACCTACCGGATCGAATCGCTCCCCACCACGCACATCTTCTTGGGTGGAAAGATCTTCGCGACGCTTCGCGGAAACGTCTCCGCCTCGGAGATCGAAAAGAAGTCGGCGGCCGCCATCCGTAAGGCCGAAGAGATGAAAAACGCCGGCGCCGAAGCCCGCGCCCGGTAGGTTCTCTTCACGTTCTGGGGCGTGGAACCGAGTCCATGTGCGGGAGGAATGGAAGCAGCACCATCGCGGGGACCGTGGCCAGGAACGTGATCCCGAAAAACACCGTGAATCCGGCCGCCGACGCGATGATGCCCGAGAAGACGCCGGCGAACGTCGCGCTGACGCTCATGAATGCGGTCAGAAACGCCATGTGCGAGGCCTTGAACTCGGGTTTGCAGCAGCGCATGATAAACACCGAGAAAAACGCCGTCCCCAGCCCCGCGCCGAACGCCTCGATGCTCACCATCGCGGTCACGAGCGAGAGGTTCGCTGAGGCAAACGACGCCGGTCGGGCCGCCGCGTCACCCTCAAAAAAGATCCCGCGGCAGTGCCACGCCATGAACATGTACAGGAAGTTGAGCACGTTCTGCGACAGCACAAACGGCCACGCCACGCGGCGCATCCCCAGCCGGGCAATCAGCCAGCCCCCCGCCATGGCCCCGGCGATTCCGGCCGCGGTGCCGACCGTCCCGTACGCGAACCCAATCTGATCGAGCGTCACGCCGATCCCCTTGAGAAACGGCGTGACCATCCCCAGAAGCATTGACTCGCCCGCGCGGAAAAGGAGGACGAATGCGACGATGACGCCCGTGCGGGGCTGATCGAGCAGGCTCGAGAGCGACCGCGCGAAATGCGACCCCGACACCGACACCGAGCGCTTGACTCGAGGCAGGACCGCAAGCCCGCCGAGCAAAAGGATGAGGAGCGCGATGGCGATCCACTTGGCGGCGGTCATCGGACCCAGAACGCGCTCGAACGGAGCGGCAATCGGCGCGAGCGCCCCGGTCCCGGACGCCCACCTGGCGGCAAAAACGCCGGCCGCCACACCCGCGAGAAGCGCGATGTTTCTCGCCGACACCATCCCCGAAAACATCGCGCCGAAAGTCGCGCCGCCTTTTTCGACGCGCGGGAGGAAGGCCGCGTGATAGACAAGGGCCATCGCAAAGACCGCCGCCGCCGCCGCGAACGCCGCACCCCAGCCGACGGCGCCCGCAAGAAAGACGACCCCGCCCTGCCCGGCGACAAGCGCAAGGCGGTAGGCCATCACGCGGTACCCCACGTAGCGGGCCTGACCCTCCTTGTCGAGCGCCTCGAGATAGTAGCCGTCAATGGCGATGTCGTGCGTCGCCGCCAGCACCGCCAGAACGACGAACATGACCGTCGCAATCGCCAGCCCGCCCCCGGCCGGAGACGCGGCGGCAAGCGCCGCGATCGCGGCGACTATCAGCAACTCGACCGCGACTATCCACGACCGCTTGGTCGCATAATGATCGACGAGCGGCGCCCAGACGAACTTGAGGTTCCATGGAAGCCCCAGAAGCGACGTGAGCCCTATGGCCTCGAGACTCGCGTTCTTGAACGTGAAAAACGCCGTGGAAACATTGCGCACCAGGCTGTACGGGAAGCCTTCGGCAAAATACGTCGAAAACGTCCACACGTACTCGCGCACGTGCCACGGGCTGGCCCGCCGGGCACCCGCGCTTTTTGTGCTTTGTTCTTCGACCATTCAGATACCCGTCGCGATCATACGGCACGCGGACCCGGAACGGAAGATTTTCGTCGCGCTCACCGCAAAGCGGCTCCCCTGCGTGGGTGCCACGGACAACCGCAGGTTGTCCGTGCTCCGCCCGTC
>JACRCP010000080.1 GCA_016218965.1 Deltaproteobacteria bacterium
CCAAATCCTGCAGATTCTCAGCTTGAACCTTTTCGAGAAAATGCCGATTGCGCAGGCACTTGCGGACGAGAGCTTCTCGGAGTACGACGACGTGGCGCGCAACCAGTTGGAATTGTTCACTTAACATTGGGACAGCAGTGGTATAGCGTCGTAACTCAAAATCTGTCGTGTGAAGTGGCGGGCGTACGTGCCACGTACGCCGGACACGCCCTCTGCGTTTAGGAAAACCCAGTCTCTACGGTATCTACCCAAAAAAACCAATTTACTTTCATCGTCCCTCCCACTATTATCTATCGAGGTACTTCGCTCAATGGAGGATTTTTCAATGAAATACCTGACGTGGACTGTGTTCGTCCTGTTGTTCGGGTTCGCCATCGTTCTCGGCGGCTGCGACTGTGGCGGCGGTGCCGCAGCAGTCGGGGAGACGTGCGAATCGACCGATGACTGCGAGGACGGGCTTCGTTGCGTCGGTCAGATCTGCCAGAAACCGTCCCCGACATTGCCAGGTGCCGACGTTGGCTTGCCGAGCCACGATGCGGGAAGAGACGCGGGAAAGGATGGCGGGAAGGACGGTGGGAAAGATGGGGGAGGCGATGCCGGCTTCGACGCGTCGGTCGATGTCGGGTTGGATACGGGTTTCGATGCGGGTGCTGACACGGGGTTCGACGCCGGCGACACGGGAATACCGGACGCCGAAGTGGATGGTGGTGCCGATGCCGAAGTCGCGGACGGAGGGCCTGACGTCGAAACTCCCGACGGCGGTGCCGATGTTGAAGTGCCTGACGGCGGGATGGACGGGGCCGTGGAAGACGCTGCTGAAGACGGGGGAACCGATGCCGAGACTCCGGACGGCGGTTCCGACGGCGGCGCGGATGGCGGCACGCCCGGATTGGTCCTGACCGGCTGCCCCGACGAGTTCTCCAATCTCGTCGAAGTGACATTCGGTTTCACCAGCGACGACCCGGCGGCTGAGTTCGACTGCAAACTGGATAAGGGTGGGTGGGTGGCCTGTTCGTCGTCGGTGACGGTCCCGACTCCTCCGGACGGGGATTTTCCGGCGCTTGACGACGGTGAGCACACGTTCGGCGTTCGAGCCAAGATCAACAGCGTGCCGGTGGCCACGGCTTCATGCACGTGGAACAGGGACACGGTCGTCCCGGTCAGCACGATCACGCCGGACCCGGGCAACAGGTGCAACTCAAGGTCGGCGACATTCGGTCTCGACTGCACGGATGCCTCGAAACCCTGCTCGTTCGAATGTCAGCTCGACAACAGCGGCGTGTGGACGGTGTGTGCAACACCCGCGACGGTCGACAACCTCGGCGAGGGTTCACATACCCTGCTTGTCAGGGCCACAGACAAGGCGAAGAACGTGGAAACCGCGCCGAAGGCGTCAGTGTGGACCGTCGATACCATTCCGCCCGACACGACAATCACCGACGGCCCCGCGGATCCGACTTCGGACACAAACGCGTCTCTTGCATTTACGTCATCCGAGCCAGGGGCGTCCTTCGAATGCCATCTTGACGGCGCGCCGCCTCAGAGTTGTCCCGGTCAAATTTCCTATTCCGGTCTTCAAAACGGATCGCATACGTTCGAAGTGGTTTCCATCGATGCGTGCGGGAACAGCGATTCGGAGGCGGCGACCCACACGTGGACCATCAATACGCTTTTGCCGCTGGTGGTCATTGACTCCGGTCCGGACAGCCTGACCAACATCACCAGCGCAAATTTCGTCTTTCGGTGTGAACACGCCACGGGATGTTTTGCGCAGTGCAGGATGGACGGTGGCCCCTGGGCGCCGTGCACTTCACCCATTTCTGTCGGCGGGTTGACGGAAGGGCCGCACGTCTTCGAGGTCAGCGGGACCGCCGGGACTGGCATGACCGCCGGAGATTCGGACGCGTGGAACATAGACACAACGCCACCGACCGTTGCGCTCGACCCGTTCGGCCTGCCGGCGAACCCGACCAACGTAGTCGCCGCATCGTTCAAACTGACTTGCAGCGAATCGGGGACATTCGAGTGCCGGTTCGATGCCGGGAACTGGGCGTCGTGTTCGTCGCCGATGAACTACAACAATCTCCCGGATGCCACGCATACATTCGAAGCAAGGTGTACCGACCTTGCGGGGAATCTCAGCGCAAACACGGCAAGCCACACGTGGCGTGTCGATGCCGCCGCGCCCGTTGTAACTTTGAGCGCCACCGGACTGCCCGTTGATCCGACGAAGCTCACGTCGGCCACGTTCTCCTTCACCTGCAGCGAAGCGGGCACGTTCACTTGCAGTCTCGACACCGCTCCGTTCGGTTCCTGCTCCTCGCCCGCGACGTATTCCGGTCTCGGTGACGGACAGCATATGTTCAGGGTCACGTGCAAAGACCAGGCGGGAAACGAGGACGCCACCCCCGGTATTCACTCGTGGACGATCGACACTGTTCTTCCGGTCACGGCGATCTACACTGGACCGACAAACGGCGACTGTAGGACCGCCGGCTCGGCCGATTTCACGTTCGGTTGCAACGAGAGCGTGTGCGTCTACGAATGCCGTCTGGATTCGGGCGCGTGGACTTCGTGCGACAGCGGGTCGAAGAGCTACGGTTCGCTCAATGACGGAACCCACTCTTTCGAGGTCAAGGCGACCGACCGCGCCGGCAATGCCGATGCGACCCCCGAGGCGAGGACGTGGAATGTGGACACCGCGCTCCCGGTTTCGACGATCGACACGATGCCGCCCACTCTATCGAGGGAGGCTTCAGCGGCCTTCACGTTCCATGCCAGCGAGGCGACCCAGCGCTTCGAGTGTCAGATGGACGGCTCGGCATGGAACAACTGCGTGTCCCCGGCCACCTACAGCCTGGCGGATGGCCAGCACATGTTCGGTGTGCGCGCGGTGGATTCATGCGGCAACACCGGCGGTGCTTCGACGTACACGTGGACAATCAACACCCAGGCTCCGGAAACGAAGCTCGTCCAGGCGGGGCTGCCCTCGAACCCGACAAACAGCACCTCGGCGACCTTCGCCTTCACGTGCGAGAAGGGCGGCATTCCGGTTCAGGCGACGTTCGAGTGCACCTTCGATTCCGCGCCCGTGGCCTGCGATTCGCCCAAGACGTACACGGGGCTTTCCGAAGGCGCCCACGTTTTTTCCGTGAGTTGTACCGATCAGTTCGGAAATGCGGACCCGCAACCGCCGGTCTTCTCTTGGGCAGTCGATGTCACACCGCCCGAAACGTCAATTTCGTCCCCGGCCCCCGTGTGCAGCTCGTCTTCCCAGTCGTTCACGTTCTCGGCGACCGATTCTGGGGCGCCGTGCCCGACGTGCGCGTTCGAGTGCAAGATGGACGGCGATCCGTGGGCGGCGTGCACATCTCCAAAGGGTTACTCAGGTCTCGGAGAGGGCGCGCACACGTTCGAGGCGCGCGCCACCGACGCCGCCGGTAGCACGGACTCCTTGCCGGCCTCGCAGACATGGACCAAGGACACTACGCCGCCCGATACGACCATCACCTCGAAGCCGAGCAATCCGAGCGGGAACAGCACGGCGGTGTTCGCCTTCTCGGCGACCGAAACCGGCTCGACGTTCGAGTGCAGCATGGACGGCTCGCCATTTGCCACCTGCACTTCGCCGAAGTCGTACACAGGGCTTTCAAACGGCTCGCACACCTTCTCGGTCAAGGCGACTGATCCCTGCGGCAACGGCGACGGCAGCCCGTCGACCTATGGCTGGACTGTCGACACTTCCCTCATCGAAACCACCATCGACTCGGGCCCGACCAACCCTTCGAAATCCGCCGACGCCGCGTTCGAGTTCAGTTGCAACAAGGCAAGCTGCACCTATGAATGCAAGCTTGAGGATGCGGGGACATGGGCCGCTTGCTCATCCCCTCAGTCATACGCAGGCCTCTCTGAAGGCGCGCACAAGTTCTTCGTCCGCGCGACCTATTTGGGCAACACCGAAACGCCGCCGGCAGAGTACGAATGGACAATCGATCTCACTCCGCCCGTCACCTCGATCAACGGCAAACCGGCCCTGCTCACCAACATCAGGGATGCCGCGTTCACGTTCAGCGCCACTGATTCCGGCGCGCCGTGCCCGTCGTGCACGTTCAAATGTCGCCTCGACGGCGGGGCGTACGCGGACTGCACAACGCCCAAGGTTTTCCCTGGTCTTCCAGACGGCCTGCACACACTCGACGTTTATGCTGTGGACCAGGCCGGGAATGAGGACTCGACGCCCGAGACGTACAACTGGACGGTGGACACGGTTTCACCCGACACTTCCATCGGCGGCAAGCCCAACGAGTTCACAAACAGCACGTCGGCAACCTTCACGATGGGGTGCAGCGAAGCCGGCACGTACCTTTGCAGCCTGGACGGCGCGGCGTGGGTTCCCTGTTCCACGCCTCAGAACTATTCGGGGCTTTCCGAAGCGACTCACACGTTCCAGGTCAGGTGCACCGACGGCGCCGGGAACACCGATCCGACCCCGGCGACCTGGACATGGACTGTCGATCTCACGCCCCCGGATTCGACCATCACGGCGAAAGACCCGGCCGGCAGCCCGACCTACCGCACGGACATGACGTATTCGTTTGCCTGCAACGAACCGGGCACCGCGGACTGCAGGCTCGACGGCGGCGCGTGGTCTGCGTGCGCTTCACCCAAGACATTCAACGGCATCGCCCCGGACGGCGCACACACGGTGTACGTCCGGTGCAAAGACAGGGCAACAAACGTAGACGCGACGCCGGCGGAGTATTCCTGGATCATCGACACGTGCGAACCGCAGACCCAGATCACGTCGCTCCCGCACGGCTGCACCAACTCCACCTCGGCATCGTTCGCGTTCCTCTACACGGTCTGCCCGGACGGAGGTTCGTTCGAGTGCAAGCTCGATTCCGGAAACTGGGGGCCGTGCGGGTCACCAAAAGACTATGCCGGCCTCACTGACGGTTCGCACGTTTTCCAGGTCAGGGCGATCAGTGTCGCCGGGAAGCCAGATTCGACCCCGGCCTCGGAAACCTGGACCGTGGACACGACGGCACCCGACACCTCGATAACGTCCGCTCCACCGCTTTTCTCGAATTCCACGAGCGCCACTTTCGCCTATTCTTTCTCCGACACCGGGTGTGGAAATGCCACGTTCGAGGTGAAGCTTGACGGCGGCGGGTGGCAGGCGTGGGCTTCCCCCAAGACATACAACAGCCTTTCCGAAACGACGCACACCTTCCAGGTCCGCGCCGCGGACGCGGCCGGGAACACGGATGGATCGCCCGCCTCCCGCACTTGGACGGTGGACGTGACGCCTCCGGATACGACGATCACCGTCAATCCGCCGCAATATTCCAACAACAAGAACCCGTCGTTCAGCTTCACTTGCCAGGACTCGAACCCGGGGACCTTCGAGTGCCGGCTGAACGCCGGCGCCTGGGAGGTTTGTGCCTCGCCCAAGGCGTACGCCAACCTTGCCGACGGCAGCTACACGTTCAACGCGAGGTGCACCGACCTTGCCGGCAACGTGGATCCCGTGCCCGCTGCGTACACATGGATGGTTGATACGACTCCTCCTGATACGACAATAACGTCGGGACCTCCCGTTTTGCCTCAGTGCGCCGGGTCGACGACCGCCGCTTTCGACTTCTCCTGCGCGGACGGCGGGAGCGGCGCAGGGTCGTACGAGTGCAAACTGGACGGCGGGTCGTACGGCGCCTGCACGTCTCCCAAGACCTACTCGGGGCTCTCGACCGGCAGCCACACGTTCTATGTCCGGTGCACCGACCGGGCCGGGAACACCGATCCTTCGGCGGCGGTATGGGTGTGGACAATCGACAACACGCCGCCCAACACGACGATCTCGTCGGGTCCCGCCGACCCGACGGCCGAGACCTCAACGGTCTTCTCGTTCACGTCCAGCGAGGGCAACTCGACGTTCCTGTGCCAACAGGAAGGAGGGAGCTGGAACGTATGCACAACGCCGGTGACCATTCCGGGTCTCGTAGAGGGTGCGCACAACTTCTGTGTGAAGGCCGTGGACTGCGGTGGAAACGCCGACCCGACGCCCGCGTGCTGGAACTGGTACGTCGACCTCACGCCGCCCGACACCGTGAGCCTCATTGCGAATCCGCCGGCCGATCCCACGAACTCGACCACGGTGACGTTCACGTTCTCGTGCGCTGAGGAACACAGCACGCCGTGCTCATACGAGTGCTCGCTCGACGGGAGTGGGTGGTCCGGCTGCTCCGCGCCGAAGACGTATTCGGGTCTGGCGGACGGGACGCATCTTTTCAAGGTCAGGGCCAGGGACCAGGCGGGCAACACAGATCCCTTCCCGGCCGAGCGCTCGTGGACAGTTGACACCGACCCGCCGGAGACCAGCATCGTCTCACGGAATCCAGACTTGCCCGATCCGCCAAAGCGCACAAACCAGACCACGATGACGTTTGGTTTTTCCTGTGACGAGGCTTCATGCACCTTCGAGTGCAAGCTCGATTCCGGGTCGTGGGCGCCATGCAACTCGCCCAAGCAGTACTCTGCACTCGGCGAAGGGTCGCACACCTTCTATGTGAGGGCCACGGATGCGGCGGGCAATCTTGACGTTTCAGCCGCCCAGTACACGTGGACCGTGGACATCACACCACCGGATACGACCATAACATCCAAGAACCCCGCCACGAGTCCGACCAACTCAACTTCGATGTCTTTCTGGTTCCAGTGCAGCGAGACGGGAACGTTCGAATGCAAGATTGATGCCGGACCGTGGACTTCTTGCACGTCTCCAAAGAACTATTCCGCCCTCGCAGACGGCAGCCACACGTTTGCCGTTCGTTGCACCGACGAAGCCGGGAATACCGACTCATCGGAAGCTATGTACACTTGGATTGTGGACACGATTGCGCCCGAGACGACCATTTCATCCGAAACGCCGCCTGAAACCCCGACGAAATCGACTTCCATGGAGTTTGCATTCTCGTGTGCTGAGTCAGGGACAACGTCATGCCGGCTTGACACAGGTTCATGGGCCGCGTGCACCTCACCAAAACTTTACAACGGGCTTGCCGATGGGTCTCACACATTCTACGTCAAGTGTACGGACCAGGCAGGGAACACCGATGCCTCACCCGCGACGTACACCTGGGCCGTCGACACATTGCCGCCGGACACGCTCATCGATTCGAATCCGCCCTCGCTTACAAACAGTAGCTCGGCGTCCTTCACATTCCATGCGACGGACTCCGGCGCACCGTGTCCGACCTGCACATTCGATTGCAGCATCGACGGCGGAGCGTGGGGGGGGTGCTCGTCTCCAAAAGACTACTCCGGCCTGACCGAAGGTAACCACACCTTCAGCGTCCGCGCGAAGGATCAGGCGACCAACGCAGACCAGACCCCGGCGACGTACACATGGAAGATAGACACCGTCCCGCCCGACACCAACATCCTCACGGGCTTCTTCTCGGGGAACAAGACGAACTCGACAACCGCCTCTTTCACTTTCGACGCAACGGATTCCGGCCAGCCGTGCCCGACGTGCTCATTCCAGTGCAAGATCGACTCGGGGAGCTGGGGTGCATGCACCTCACCCAAGTCGTACAGCGGATTGATCGAAGGACCTCACACGTTTTACGTGAGATCGACCGATCAGGCGGGTAACACCGACCAGACCCCGGCTGACTACTCTTGGACAATCGACATCACCGCACCAGACACAAGCATCACGTCCAAACCGAATGATCCAACCAATACGACGACCGCCACATTCGGATTCACGTCCGACGACCCCGGCGCGACGTTCGAGTGCAAACTCGACGCGGGTTCCTGGCTTTCGTGCACAACGCCCAAGACGTACAACGGCCTCACGGCGGGGTCGCACACGTTCAACGTCCGGGCCATCGACGACGTTGGAAACACAGACCCGACGCCGGCCCAGTACACATGGAAGATTGACGTGATGGCACCAGAGACGTACATCGACGCGAGAGACCCGAACCTTCCGGACCCCCCCAAGAAGACGAACCGGACCGACATGACGTTCTCGTTCTCGTGCAATGACGACCCGAGCCCGTCGTACCCGTGCACATTCCAGTGCCAGATGGACGGCGGGGGCTGGCAGTCGTGCGCGTCGCCCAAGGCGTACACGGGATTGTCCGAAGGCACGCACACGTTCTATGTGAGAGCCACCGACAACGCCGGGACCACTGACGTGAGCGCGGCGAATTACTCGTGGGAGACTGACTACACCCCGTGCAACACGGAGATATCTACCAAGCCCTTCAACCCATCAAGCTCCGCGAACGCGACGTTCGAGTTCTACATGGACGAGCCGCCCGGCACGTTCGAATGCCGGCTTGACGGCGGGGTCTGGGGCGCATGTTCTTCGCCAAAGTCGTACACCAGTCTCGCCGACGGTTGCCGTTCGTTCGAGGTGCGGTGCATCGACCAGGCGGGGAATGTTGACCAGTCGCCGGCGGCGTACGCATGGCGGGTCGACACTGACAAGCCCGAAACCTCCGTTTCGTCCAAACCGCCCGCGCTCACCAACAGCAGCACCGCCACATTCGAGTTCACGTGTGACGAGACGGCCTCGAACATCTGCGGCGGAATCGAGACCGGCGGGTGCACGTTTGAGTGCTGGCTCGATTCCAGCGGGTGGACGCTTTGCGGCTCGCCGCAGCAGTACACCAACCTCTTGGACGGTGCCCACACGTTCTATGTGCGCGCCAAGGACAAAGCGGGGAACTACGACGCCTCGCCGGAGACGTGGAACTGGGCCATAGATACCGTGCCGTGCAACTGCAGCATAACCCAGAAGCCGAACAACCCGAGCATGTCCACCACCGCCCTCTTTGACTTTTCAGCGACGGATTCCGGCCAGCCGTGCCCGACCTGTACCTTCGAATGTTATCTTGACGGGAGCGGCTGGTCGTCATGCTCGGCGCCCAAGACGTACACGGAGCTTTCGGACGGCCTGCACAACTTCAGCCTGCGGTGTACCGACCAAGCGGGGAATACCGACCCGACGCCGGCGAACTGGGCGTGGAACGTCATGACGTGGACGACCGAGGCGGTCGACGCGCCGAAGTACTTCACGAACTTCTACAACCGCGCCATCACGCTCGACGCGCTCAACCGGCCGCACATCGTCTACGGCGGCGACAACCTGTACCACCGGTACTGGAACGGCTCATCCTGGAGCGTCGAGACCGTGGACGACTCGCACGGCGTCGGCCAGTATGCGGCGATCGCCTTCGATTCCGACGGGAAGATTCATATCAGCTACTACGACGAGACGAACGGCGACCTCAAATACACCAGCAACGTGACCGGGTCGTGGCTCAAGTACAACATTGACTCGTCCGTTGATGTCGGCCAGTACACCTCCATTGTCCTCGACTCGAACAACAAGGTCCACATCAGCTACTACGACGTGACCAACGGGGATCTCAAGTACGCGACTAATGAAACCGGCAACTGGGATGTCATCGCGATTGATGCCACGGGAGATGTGGGGCAATACTCGTCCATCGCCAGGGATGCAAGCAACCACATCCACATCAGCTACTATGATGTGACGAACACGCGGCTGAAATACGCGACCAACGCGTCGGGCTCTTGGGTAACCTCCGAAGCCGACAACAGCACCGACGTCGGGCAGTACTCGTCTATCGCTCTCGACTCGAACGGCAAGGCGCATGTCAGCTACTTCGACGCGACGAGCGGCGACCTAAAGTATGCGACCAATGCGGGCGGAAGCTGGGTTTCGTCTTTGGTGGACAGCGGCGGCTATGTCGGCCGATTCACGTCCATCGCGGCCGATTCTGGCGACAAGGTCCATATCAGTTATTTCGACGGGTCCAATGGTCAACTCAAGTACGCGACGAATGCTGGTGGGAGCATGGTCGCTGCTGCAGTCGACAGCTCACCCAACGTTGGCCAGTACACGTCGATAGCGCTTGATTCCGGCGGCAAAGTGCACATTAGTTACCAGGACTTCGACATCGATAGCGACACGATCAAGTACATCACCAACTCAAGCGGGAGCTGGGTGCAGTCGACGCTCGATGCCTTCCGGGATGTGGGCGCATGGGGCACCGATATTGCCCGTGACTCGAATGGCAAGCTCCACATCAGCTACCACGACCAGGAAACCGGAGACCTCAAGTACGCATCGAATGTCGGCGGGACCTGGGTGGCAACCATCGTAGACAGCAACGGATACGTCGGAACATTCAGCTCAATCGCAATCGATTCGAGCAACAAGGCGCATATAAGCTACTATGATGCATGGAACGGCGACTTGAAGTACGCGACGAACGTGTCCGGAAGCTGGGTGTACACAACTGTCGATAGCGGCGGCTGGGTCGGGATGTTCACTTCAATAGTCCTCGACGCCAGCGGCAAGGCGCATATCAGCTGCTTTGATTCGACGAACTTCGACCTGAAGTACGCCACGAACTCTTCTGGAAGCTGGGTGACGACGACTCTGGACAACGTGGGCGACGTGGGCGTCTCCAGCGGGATCGCTCGCGACTCGACTAACAAGATTCACATCAGCTACTATGATTCGACGAACGGTGACCTCAAATATGCTACCAACGCGTCAGGGAGTTGGGTGTATTCGGTGGTCGATTCGGCAGGTGCCGTGGGCACCGACACCTCGATCGCCGTCGATTCGAATGACAAGCTCCACATCAGCTACTACGACAACACGAACCATGACCTTAAATACGCGACCAATGCGTCCGGTAGCTGGTCGACAACCGTCATTGACACCACAGGCGACGTCGGCGAGTACACGTCGATCGCGGTCGATTCCGGGAACAAGGCGCACATCAGTTACAGCCAGTACGACTGGCCGAACCGTCACCTGAAGTATGCCACAAACGCGTACGGCGCCTGGCAGTCGTTCACGATCGACGATGTCGGCTGGGTGGGCGAGTGGACTGGAATCGTGCTCGATTCCTCGGGCAAGGCACATGTGAGCTACTACGACGCATCGATGCGGGACCTCAAGCACGCGACGAACGCGCACTGACGAAACGGTTCAGTGTCGACTTCTGGAGGGATTGTCATAGGGCGTGGCCGGTTACACGGCGCGCCCTTTTTCTCTTGAAGAACTCCTTCAACACCGCGGCGCATTCGGCTTCGAGGACGCCGCCCGTGACGGCGACGCGGTGGTTCAAGCCTGCGGTCGCGCACGACATCCATGAGCGTTCCGCACGCGCCGGCCTTGGGGTCGGCGCAGCCGTAGACGAGGCGGGAGACGCGGGCGTTCACCATCGCGCCCGCGCACATGGTTTTTGAAAAACCTCGGGGGACCCGCGCGTGCCGCCCTGGCGCGACACCCGGTGCGAATTCCGTTGAAAACAGGCCCCGATTGCAATAACATATTTGCCGCATCGCGAATCCGCAATTCTGGAGGTGGGGATGTTTTCACGTGTCGGCACCGTTTCTTTCCTTTTCCTTGCGGCCTCGTTTGCGCCGGCACCGGCTATCGGAGCCGACTTGCCCGGCGCGGACCCGAAGGCCGACGACCTTTTCGGATCGCTGAAAAAGCACTATGATGCCAACGAGTTGGATAGGGCATCGGGGTACGTCGATCGGCTGGAGACGGCCCGCGATTTGAGCGAGGCCCAACGGACGGACGTCCTGCAATACAAGGCGTTCATCCAGGTGCTTACCGGCAGGGACGATGAGGCCGCGAAAACCATTGGGACAATTTACGAGCGGAAGCCCGAGTACGCTCTGCCGGCAGGCACCTCGGAGAAAATCCAGGCTGCCTTCGCAAAACACAGACCGTCCCCCAAAAAGGACGAAACACGCACGATCTCGGCCGTCCCGGTCGGACCGGCCGCGGGGCCCGCCCCCGTCGCGGAGACGGGACGGGTCGTGGACTTCGCCAAGAAGAACTGGCTCTCGCTGATCTCGGGTGGTTGTGTCGGTGTGGGCCTTGGACTCCTGGCGTCCGGCATAGCGATCGCTGCCACCGCGGACGCCGAGCGCGCGCGGCTCGAGGACGCGCCCAGAGACGACGCGGGCCGGCTCATCCGCGTCACGTACGAGGACGCGAAGCTCATGCAGGACGAGGCCGACCGCAAGGCGGTGACGGGGGGAATCCTCATCGGCGCAGGGTCCGCGGCCATCGTCGGCGGCGTGACCACGTTCATTCTCTACTACTGGAAAAAACCCGATGGCTCCAAGAAGGACGGCGCCAAGAAGGCCGAAGGGACGTTTGACGTCAAGATGTCGCCGGACGGGGTCCTAGTCGGCGGCGCGTGGGACTTCTGATGGAACAAAGGAGACCGATCATGCGGCGACGCTTCGGTTATGTCGCGGTTCCTGCTGCGGTCATCTGGCTCGCCTCGTGCGCGGACCTGGGCATCGACGATTTCAAGTATGCCTGCCAGCGCGACGAGGACTGCGGCGAGGGGTTCACCTGCGACCGGCTCAAGGGTTGCGTCCGCGTGGCAATGCCGACCGACGCCGGAGGAGTAACCCGCTTCCATCCGCGCGACGCCGGTCCCCGCGATGCGGGGCCGCACTTCAAAGACGTGGGCGTGGTCTTTTTCCGCCTGCCCAGTGTCTACGACCATTCCGTCGGGACCCCGGCCCCGGACGGCGGCGTGCCGGCAGGCGGCGGAATCGTCGCCCGGTCGGTGACCGGGTGGAGCGCCGCGCCCTCCATGGTGGGCGACGCCCCCGACGGCGGGAAGATGGTTCTTCGCCGGACGATGATGTTCTCCCGCCCGGCGGTTTCCGCCGACGGCGGTAACGACGGCGCGGGTGACGGGGCGACCGATGGGGCGAGCGACGGGAGCGAGGAAACCAACGACGGCGGAGGTGACATATGAGAAAGACAATGTTGGGAACGATTCCGGTGATGGCACTGCTGGTCTTGGGAATGGTGGCGGCTCCGCAGGATGACCGGCCCCCGCCAACGATCAACTTCCCGTTCGTCCTCGTCCACCAAGGATACATCACCGACGAGAACAACCAGCCACGAACTGGGGAATACAACTTCGTGGTGACGCTGTACGAAACGCTGGACGGCGACACGCCCGGGCCGTCGGAGACGATCGGTCAGGTCCGCGTGGCCGACGGCTTCTACAGCTTCGAGATTGGAAAGGCCAATCCGGAGATCATTCAGTATTTCGCCGCTCACAGCGAGGTGTACCTCGAGCTGCAAATCGAGGGGAACAAGTTGGGCCCAAGGCAGAGGGTCGGGGCCGTCCCCTATGCCTACGTGGCGTATGACGCCGTGGGAGACATCAATCCCGCGAGCGTCTCGATCCAGGGCAAGACGGTCATCAACGAGAGCGGCCAATGGGTGGGCGGCATAGATGGAATCAGGGACTTCACTGTCGAACCGCAAGGGCAGGACGCGATGACCGTCAGCCAGACGACGGACCAGATGGGTGTCCACGTGAAGCTCAATATTCATCCGGCGACCGAATTCACCGATGGATACATGCGCAAGGAGACCTACCGGTTCTTCGATTCGAAGCAGGATCCTCTCCAGGCGCAATGTGCCGCGGGCGAGGCCCTGAACGGTTTCGAGAGAGATGGGACCAGCCTGTGTGTGTCGGTTGTGCCGAGGAATGAACCAGGCGCGATCGGTTCCGACATGATCAAGGACGGCGCGGTGACGTTCGCGAAGCTCCAGGACATGAGTTGCGTCGACGGCGAAGTAATCAAGTGGTTCGAGAGCGAGGGCCTTTGGAAGTGCGGCGCCGACTATGGCGAAGAATACAGCGCCGACTCGAACAGGGACGGGATTCTGATCGACAGCACGAATCGAATCTCGCTCCTCAAGAACTGCTCCGGCAACCAGGCGGTTCTCAAGTGGGATGGCACGAAGTGGGGCTGCGGGGTTGACGAGAATGCCGGCGGGACGGTCAAGAATATCACGGCGACCACCCCGATTTCCGTGAGCGAGGCCAACGGCATCGTTACGATCAGTATGCCGAAGTCGGACGGCTCCAAAGCCGGTTTCCTCGATGTCAAGGAGTACGGGGAATTCAAGGGGAAGCAAAACCGCGTGAGCGACTCGTGCAAGCCAGGCGAGTTTATGCAGTCCGTCGGCGTCGACGGTTCTGTCTCATGTGCGTCGGACCGGAACACCGTCTACAACGAGGGGAACGGAATCGAAATCGATGCGAACATGAACATCTCCCTTGACCAAAGCCACTTCGACGGGTCGGCGTACGACGCGTTGTTCGTCAACGAGAAGCAGGCGGACAGCGTCGAATCCCACATGATCAAGGGCGCGGCCGTCACAAAGGAAAAACTCGGCCCTTCGGGATGCGCAGATCGCCAGTTGCTCAAGTGGGACGACAACTTGTCCGTTTGGTATTGCGCAAACGATGACAACACGGGGACCCAGTTCTCCCCTGCGAGCGGTTCCGGACTCGCGCTTGAAAACGGCACCCAGTTCACCCTCCTCAAGACCTGTACGGCCGGGAACATCCTGAAATGGGACGGCGCCAAGTGGGATTGCGCGAGCGACCAAAACTCCGGCGGGACGATAACGTCGGTTGGCGCGGACCTGCCTTTGACCGCGACGGCGGTCGGCGGCCGGGTGACTGTTGGAATGGCCAAGGCTTCGGCGGCCGGTGACGGTTACCTCGGGAAGGACGATTTTGGCCGGTTTGACGCAAAGCAGGTCCGTGTGGCCGCGTCATGCCTCGGCGAGAGCGCCATCAAGCAGATCAACGTCGACGGGACTGTGGTCTGCGAGTCCGACGACAACACGGTTTACACCGCAGGACCCGGCCTTGCGCTGGCCAACAACGCTTTCAGTCTGGACCCGGCCTACCTGGGCGGGAGCGCCTTCGACACGCGCTTCGTCAACGAGGGACAGACGGACGCAGTGACCGCACAGATGATTGCCGCCGGGGCCGTCACGACCGACGAGATTGCCAACGGCACGATCCTGTTCGGCGACCTCGCCGCGAACTCGTGCAATGCAAACGAGGTGATGAAGCGGAACGGCGCGAACACCGCATGGGTTTGCGCGGGGGACAGCAACACGACGTATTCCGCCGCGGCGGGCTCGGGCCTGGCTCTCAACGGCACTGAGTTCGGCCTCACACAGGCGTACCTGGATGGCTCGCCCTATGACGGCAGATTCGTGAACGAGGGCCAGTCTTCCAGTGTCAGTACGGCCATGATCCAGCCCGGGGCGATCACCTCCGACCGCCTGGCCAACTTTGGCTGCGTGGCCGGGCAAGTCATCAAATGGACCAACAGCACTTGGGCCTGCGGCGACGACAACAACTCGGGTCCCGGCTACACCGCGGCAAACGGGATTGTGCTTCAAGGGACGCAGTTCGGGCTTACTCCGAGTTACCAGGACGGCTCCGCGCACGACGGGAGGTTCATCAATGAGGGCCAGGCCGGGGGCGTGACCAGCGCCGTGCTCGCCGACAATGCCGTGACCACTGCCAAGATAGCCGACGGGACGATCACGTTTTCCGATCTGGGTGCGAACTCGTGCGGGGCCAGCCAGGTCATCAAGCGAAACGCGTCGGGGGCTGCCTGGGTGTGCGGGACCGACGATAACACCGTCTACTCCAGTGGGACCGGCTTGGATCTTTCCCCCGGGAACCAGTTCAGTCTGGCTGCGGGCCACCAGGACGGTTCGGTATTCGACGGGCGATTTGTGAACGAGGGCCAGACCGGCGGTGTCACGACCGCGATGCTCGCGGACGGGGCGGTGAGCGCCGCCAAGATCGCCAACTTCGGATGCGCGGCCGGTCAGGTCATCAAGTGGTTGAATGGCGCGTGGACCTGCGGAGAAGACGACGACTCACTCGGCACCGTCACGAGCGTTGCGACCGGGGCCGGGCTGACCGGCGGACCAATCACGGGCTCGGGCGTCATCAGCATCGACACCGGCGGCGTGACGGGCCAGATGATCGCCGACGGAACAATCACCTTCAGCGACTGGGCTGCCAGCGGATGTTCGGCCAGAAAGATTCCCAAGTACAACGGCACGGCATGGGAATGCTCGGACGACCTGAACTCGGGCGGCGACATCACGGCGGTCAACCCAGGGACCGGCCTTACCGGCGGAGGATTGTCCGGCGCGGTCACATTGAGCGCGGACACATCCTACCTCCAGCGCCGGGTGGCCTCCACGTGCGCGGCAGGCAGCGCCATCAGGGCCGTCAACGCCGACGGGACGGTGACCTGTGAAACCGACGACGGGCAAAACTTCACGGCGTCCAACGGCGTCGTGCTTGTTGGCACCGACCTGCAACTCAGCACCACCGGATGCGCGATTGGCTACGTCTGGAAGTACAACGGCGCGAGCTGGACGTGCCTCTTGGACGCCGACTCGGGCGGCGACATCACGGCCGTCACGGCGGGCCCCGGTCTCACCGGAGGCGGGCTGACAGGGCCGGTGACGCTCGATGCCGCTTTCGCGGGCAGCGGCGCGGCCAGTACTGTCTCACGGAGTGACCACGGCCACGTCGGCGCGTACGAGCCTGCCATCGCGGCGGGGGCCAACAACCAGTACTGGCGGGGCGACAAGACCTGGCAGACACTCAACACGACCGCCGTCAGCGAGGGGGCCAACCTCTACTACACCGACGCCAGGGCCAGGGCCTCGCTGTCCGGCGCCGCGCCTGTAACGTTCAACCCCGTGACGGGCTCGATAGGCGTCGCCACGAACTCGTCCTCCTCGGCCGGTATCGTGGCCTCGGGAGCGGGCCAGGCGGGCAAGGTGTGGAAAACGGATGTGGGCGGCAACCCGGCGTGGCGGGACGACACCGACTCGGGCGGCGACATCACAGCCGTCAACCCAGGGACCGGCATCACGGGTGGCGGCACCTCCGGCGCGGTGACGATCACGGCCGATACCGCCTACCTCCAGCGCCGTGTCTCCGCGTCGTGTGTCGCGGGAACCTACATGAGGGTAGTCAATGCCGACGGAACAGTGCAGTGCCAGAATGACGCCGACACCACGTATTCGGCGGGGCCGGGGTTGGCGCTCAATCTCGGCACAAAACAGTTCTCCCTTGACGAAACCGGCTGCGCCGCCTACGAGGTTCTGAAGCGCAACGCGGGCAACAACGGCTGGGAGTGCGTTGCCGACGACGACACGAAGTACTCCGGCGGAAGTGGCATTTACATCTCGCCGGCCAACGTCATCTCGCTGCCGGTTACGTGCGGCGTGAACAAGATACTCAAGTACGACGGCAGCAACTGGACCTGTGCCGACGACGCCGACACGAACTCGGGTGGCACGGTGACGAGCGTCACCGCCGGTTCGGGGCTCGCCGGGGGAACGATAACGACGTCCGGCACGTTAAGCGTGGCGAGCGGCGGCGTGACGGGCGCCATGATTCAGGACGGTGCCGTCACGTCCGCGAAGATCGCCGATGCCTCGATCCTGTTCGGTGACATCGGCCAGAACGGCTGTGCCGCGAATCAGGTAGTGAAGCGAAACGCCGGCGGCACGGCGTGGACGTGCGCGGCCGATGGGGACCACACCTACCTCGCCGGCGCGGGGATGAAACTCACTTCGGACACGTTCAGCGTTGACGACACGGGCTGTTCGGCGTTCGAGGTCCTGAAACGTAATGCTTTGAACAACGGATGGGAGTGCGTCGCCGACAGCGACACCACTTACGTCCAGGGTTCCGGGATCCAGATCACCGGAACGACGATCTCGCTCCCGCTCGGGTGCAATCCCGGAAAAATCCTTGAGTGGGACGGGTCGGCATGGAACTGTGTCGACGATTCCAACTCTGGCGGCACCGTGACGAACGTTTCAACGGGTGCCGGCCTTACCGGCGGTCCCATCACCTCCACCGGCTCGGTCAGCATCGCCGCCGGTGGCGTGACGGGCGCCATGATCCAGGATGGCACTGTCACCTTTGCGGACTGGTCGTCGAACTCGTGTTCGGCCGGGCAAGTGCCCAAGTGGAACGGCACGGCGTGGGCTTGTGCGGCGGACGCCGCGTCGGGCGGCACCGTGACGCAGGTGAGCACGGCTGGACCGATCCAGGGCGGGCCGATCACCGGGAGCGGAACCATCTCGATCACCCAGGCGACTTCCACCACCGATGGATACCTCTCGTCGGGCGACTGGGGCGTTTTCAATGGCAAGCAGACGCGGGTCCTCGGCAGTTGCGGGTTGAACCAGTGCATCGTCAAGGTGAACCAGGATGGATCGGTGGACTGCGACGCGTGCGGGGGCGCGGGTACGGTCACCAGCGTCGACACGGGTCAGGGCCTTGCCGGGGGACCGGTCACGACATCGGGCACGATCCGCCTCGATGACGCGCATTTCACCGGCACGTACTACGACCCCGTCTTTGTGAACGAAAACCAGATTGACGGCGTTACCACATCGATGATCGCCGACAGGAACATCACCCGGCAGAAGCTCGCGAAGAACGAATGCACCGACGGCCAGATACTGAAATGGAGGAACGCGGACAACGCCTGGAAGTGCGAGAACGACGTCGACACGTACGGCTCGTACGGGGCCGGGGCTGGCGGCGGGCTGGAGCTGAGCGGGAGTTCATTCTACATGCTCCGAACGTGCGCGGCCGGTCAACTCCTCAAGTGGAACGGGGCGGCGTGGACTTGCGCCAACGACATCGACACCGACACCAACTCCGGCGGCACGGTCACCTCGGTGTCAGCCACCGTCCCCCTGTACAGCACCGGAGGTAACTCGCCCAACATCTACATGAACCAGGCGAATTCCGTGACGACGGGCTACCTTACATCGTCGGACTGGAACACTTTCTACAACAAGCAGGCCCGCGTCTGGCAATCATGCTCGGCCGGGAACTCGATCAGAGTCGTCAACTCCGACGGTTCCGTCACTTGTGAGCCCGCTTCGCAGTACTCGGCCGGACAGGGGATTACGATCGCCAGCAACCAGATAAGCCTCGACACGACGTTCGCCGACAACAGGTATGTGAACGCGAACGGCGACACCGTGACCGGAACGCTTTTCATAAACGCAAACGGCCTGAACGTGGGCACGACTCAACTCGTTGCGGCGAACGGCAATGTCGGCGTGGGGACCAACAGCCCGAGCGAAAAGCTGGAGGTCGGAGGCGAGGCATACGTCACAACGCAACTTCAGGTCGGGAGCTTCAAGGCTGGCACAGACGTTTTTGGCCGCATTGCGGCCACAGGAAACAACGCCGAGATCTCGCTCTCCGACCGCAACGCCGCGACGTGGGCAGACTCGACGCGGTGGGTCATCTACTCTCCCGACGGCAAGCTCAGGACGTGGCGGAACGGAAGCGACAAAGGCTGGGCAATCGACACCGACGGGAACGTCGGCGTCGGCACGACTTCGCCTCTTTCGACCGCCAAGTTGTCCATCCCCGTCGGCGACGTGTACCTCGGCGAGTACTGGCAAAGCGGCGTCAACGCCCCGTCCAAGATCAGGTGGGACGACAACTTCAGCAACCACTGGATCGGGTACGACCCCACGACGGGCGCATGGCTCAATCTGGTCAACGAGCCGTCGGGCGGTTTTTCGTTCAGCAACACTTCGGACGGCACTCTCGTCCAGATCGGCGGTTCGTCCTCGACGATCGGAAAGGGCGTCTACATGGCCGGGAACTTGGGCGTCGGAACGACGCCGCAGATCGGATACCCCGTGGCTGTCGCGGGCAACATCAAGTTCTCCGGGGCGGGGAGCTACATCGAGTTTCCCGACGGGACGCGGCAGTACACCGCCGACAGCGGGACGTACTGGGTATCGAGCGGGAACGATATCTCGAACTCGAACCCCGGGAACGTCGGCGTGGGGACTTCTGCGCCCGACACGCTCCTTCACGTGCGAAATTCCGGCGACAACGGAGGCGCGATCCGGGTGGGCGGCAACGCGATTGCCACGGGAGTGGACAAACGCGTCCTGTTCGGCGACTCGGACTACGTGGCGGTCGGCGAGTATGCGGGCGTGGACAACACGCTTGAACTCAAGGGCACCAGGCTCTACTTGAACGGGGACGTCGGCGTGAAGACCACGACCCCCGGCTATCCGCTCGACGTCAACGGCGCCATCAGGTCCTCGTCGGGCGGCTTTGTCTTTCCGGACGGCTCGATTCAGACCGTGGCCGCGGGCGCCAGCATGTGGGCGTCGGCGGGGTTCAACATCTACAACCTGAACGCCGGGAACGTGGGGATCGGCACGTCGGCGCCGACGCAGGCGCTCGATGTCAAGGGCAACGTCAAGGTATCGGGAACGCCGTTTGTCAACTACATGGAATTCCCGGACGGAACGAAGCAGTTTTCCGCCGCGGGGGCCAGCTTCTGGTCCTCCGCCGGATCGAACATCTTCAACAACAACGGCGGCTATGTCGGAATCGGCACGTCGACACCGGATCAGTTGGTGCAGATCAAGAACTCCTCGAACAACGGCGCCGTCGTGCGCATCGGAGGGAACGCCATCCAAACCGGTCTCGAAAAGCGCCTGCTGTTTGGCGACAGCGACTACGTGGCCGTTGGCGAGTACAGCGGTGCCGACAACACACTGGAGTTGAAGGGGACGAGATTGTATGCGAATGGAGACATGGCCATAGGGACCTCCAACCCGTCAGGCTACAAGCTGTATGTGAATGGGACGCAGTACACGAACGGGACGCAGTACGTCAACGGGTCAATGTATGTGTACAGCACGAACGCCTACAAGTATGGCAGCAGTACTTGGACGGTCCTGTCCGACATGAGACTCAAGAGGAACGTGCAGCCGCTGGACGGCGCGTTGGGCAGGCTGCTGCGGCTCCGTGGCGTCAATTTTGAGTGGAAGGATCCGAAGAACCACGGCAACCTAACGGGAGTGCGGACCGGCATGCTGGCTCAGGACGTGGAAAAGGTGTTCCCGGAGTGGGTGGACACAAACGCGGAGACCGGGTACAAGCAGATCACCTACGACGGTTTTGAGGCGCTCACGGTCGAAGCGGTTCGCGAGCTCAAGGTCGAGAACGACGTTGTCAAAGCAGAGAACGCTGAGTTGAAGAAACGAATCGATGCCATAGAAAGGTCACTGGCCCGCGGCGAGAAGCTGGGTGGCGGCGGTGTCGACTTCGGTCATTGGGTGACGCTCGCGGGGCTAGTCTCGCTCTTTGCCGCTGGAATCGTCCTCATGAGGACGCAGGGAAGGAGACGCGACTGACACGCTGAACCGACGAAGGCGGCACACAGGACGATGGCGACCCGTCTGAGGGAATACGAGCTTCTGGAGTCTCTCGGAAAGGGGGGAATGGGCGAGGTCTTCAAGGCGCGGAACACGCTCCTTGATGACGACTACGTCGCGATCAAGGTTATCAGACGGGACCTTGTCGATAATCCTGAACTGCGCAGGCGTTTCCTGCAGGAAGCGAAAGTCCTTCTAAAACTGGATCACCCGTGCATCACCAAGTTCCGGCACATCTTCGAAGAACAGGGTCAACTCTATCTCGTAACTGAACTGCTCAGCGGCCGGACTCTGCAGGACGAGTTGAACCGGCGTGCGCGGGTTTCGTTGAACGAGGGGATGGAGTGGCTCAGACAGATGACCTTGGGCATCGCGTATGCCCACAAGGCAGGGGTGATACACCGGGACCTCAAGCCCGCCAATATCCTCTTGATGACGAGCGGAGGGCTCAAGGTACTCGATTTCGGGCTGGCGAAGGAACTCGGGATGGGCAGCAGTGGAGGGGCGACGACGTCCAGCCAGATCATCGGGACGCCTCCATACCTTCCCCCCGAAGTGGTGACGGGGAACGTGGCGGTCAAGGACATGGGCCCGGAGGGAGACGTCTACGCATTGGGGGTCATTGCGTACAGGATGTTCGGCGGGAAACTCCCGTACGGGATTGACGAAAACGAGTCGTCTTTCAAGTTGCTTTCGACCCTCATCCGGCTGCACGTTGCCAACACTCCGATCGAACATGTGGGGAAGCTTCGTCCGGATCTGCCTGTCGTGTTCTGCCAGGCGCTCATGACCGCATTGCAGCGGAAACCCACTTTGAGGCCGTCAGACGCCCAGACATGGCTGGAAGTGCTGTCGGCCAGTGTCGGCGGGCCGCCGGAGCACGGAGTCGAACAACGAAAAACCTGGCCAGTTTCGAGCGGGACCGCGAAGGTCGGCGAAACCTTGTATGAGACTCCCGAACCCGACAGAAACAGAACTCACCCGCAACTCGAAATAACGCTGCACGCGGGTGCGATCTTTCCGCCGGCAAGACCGGATGTCGCGGAGCCGGCGGCGGATGGCACCGAGACAACCCGTCCGGGGTTCCCACCGGGCGATCTGCAAACGAATGACGTCGACGGCGTTTCCGATGAAGCGACGTCTGTCGATGCGGCACGGCTTCTGCACCCCCCGTCGTCACTGATGAACAGATACGAATTCGAAGGCGAGAAGGGAAAGCGCGACGCCCGCTGGGGAGTCGCGGACAACTACCTCGAATCCGCCGGAAACCTTCCCGTTTCCTACACCAAGACCTGGGGAGTTTTGAAGTCTGCGAACCGGACAACGTGGATCGTCGCATTGGCCTGCGTTGCTGCGGGTGTCGTGATTGCGTTTGCTTTTCGTTTTGCCGACCGGGGCGGGGAACGAGAGAAGACCGGGCCCCCAGGCGCCTTGGTCGTCGCCGCCCGGCCGGCAGATGCCGAGATGTTCATTGACGGCAAGGTGTACGGAAACTTGATCATCGAAACCGATCCGCCCGGGGCGGTAATCACGATGGACGGCGCCGTGCTCGTGAACACGACTCCGCTCAAGTATGAAAAGTTGCTGGCCGAGGTGGATCACACGGTCGTGGCGGAGAAGACGGGTCTCAAGACCGTGACACAAAAAGTCCGCGTCAAGGAGGGCGAAACAACGATCATCAGGATTTTCATGGGCATGAGTCGGGCGAAGCTGGCGGTATCCAGTTCGCCGCAGGGCGCGCAGGTCTATCTCAACAACGAAAAAAAGGGAACGACGCCCGTCGAGATCTCGGACCTCGACACCAGCCGCGAGTACACACTCCGCCTGATCAAGACCGGGTACGAGGAGGAGGAGACGATCGTCAAGTTCGAAAGTCCCGAGGACAAGTGGGTGTCGCTCACGCTTCAAAGGCCGTCCACCAAGGTCGGGGCGGTCAAGGAAAAGGAAAAAGAGAAGGAGAAGGAAAAGGAGAAAGAGAAGGAGAAAGAGAAGGAAAAGGTCGGAGAGAAGGTCAAACCGGGCGGCATGGGATTCCTCAGCGTCAACTCGACGCCATGGTCCTACGTTTTCATAGACGGGAAAGACACCGGAAAGACCACGCCGCTAGTCGAGTTCCAACTGGCGTCCGGCTCCCACTGGGTCACGCTGAAGACCAAGGACGGGAAGGAGAAAACCCAGAAGATCACGATCAAAGCGGGCGAGGCGATTTTTATCAAAGAGAGTTTAGCTGAAAGTATCCCGATGCCCCACACCTTGGACCCATCGCAGGTCAGCGGCTTGGTGAAGTCGAAGTACCCTGCGATAAAAATATGCATGGAGAAACAGGAAGTGTCAGGGAAAATGGTGGTCTTGTGGACGATACAAAGAAACGGCAGGGTTTCCGATATTGAAGTCACTACTCCCGGGTTTGCGGGGACGCCGGTTGCCACGTGCGTTGCGGCAGTTATCGCGCTGATGCAGTTTCCCGAATTTTCCGGGGAACCGATACCCGTGAAGTGGCCGTTTAACTTGAATGTACTTGGCAAACGATAGCGCATCCGAGTGGGATGGCGAGCGTACTTCCGATCTCTCTGCTGCCGGTTTCGCGGTGTCGGAAGGGAACCAGATGAGGACTGAAAAATGCGATGGGGTCTGGGATTCCCGGCTCAGGACTCGGGACTTCGCCCTGCGGACACGAGTGGGCGTTTCTTTCGCTGCTTTCTGAAAAAGGCCTTGAGGATTGACGAGCATTCCTCGCGCATCACTCCCGATGTCACCTCGACGCGGTGGTTTAGGCGGCGGTCCTGCGGAACGTCGAAGAGCGTGCCGCACGCGCCGGCCTTGGGGTCGGCGCAGCCGAAGACGAGGCGGGAGACGCGCGCGTTCACCAGCGCCCCGGCGCACATCGGGCAAGGTTCCATCGAAACGTAGACGGTGCAGCCCGTCAAACGCCACGATCTCTGCTTCGCGGCGGACTTTCTCAGGGCGAGGACCTCGGCGTGGGCGGTGGGGTCGCCGGTGGTCTCGCGCAGGTTGTGCGCGCGGGCGAGGATCTTCCCGTCGGCGCCGACCACGACGACACCGACGGGGACCTCGCCCTTTCCCGCGGCCTTTTGGGCTTCGCGGAGGGCAAGGGACATCAGGTGCTCGTCCACGTCCGCCGGCCGCGCGTGGCGGGCCGGCTCCGCAGACACGGGCGGATTCCGCTTCGCTTCAGCCGCCCCTACACCGGCGGCCCCTACACTCATGCCTGACGCCTCATGCCTCGTGCCTCAATGTCCGGGCTTTCCGAGCTTCTTGTACATGATGTTCTTCCCGTGCTCGACGCCGGGCTGGTCGAACGGGTTTACGTTGTACAGCCCGCCCGCGAGCATCGTCGCGAACTCGCAGAGCATTATGAACTGGCCCACGTTAAACGCGTTCACCTCGGGGAAAACGACCTTGAAGCTCGGACGCCCGGCGGCGAGCAGGGACTGCTCGGTCGCCTCCTGTTCGTAGGCGATGAGCTGGTTGAGCGTATGCCCGCCAAGGTAGCTTACGTCGGCGAATTTTTCGAGACCCTTCGGGATGGCGACCTCGCACGCGAAACGGTCGACAGCCAGGAAGCACACGAGCTTGTCCTGCGGGCCCTCGACGTACATTTGGAGCTGGCTGTGCTGGTCGGTCACGCCCAGCGCGCGGATCGGCGTGCTCCCCGTCCCCGCGGGCTTGCCGTCGAGCGCCACCTTCTTGCCCAGGCTTTCGGCCCAGAGCTGCTGGAACCATTCGGCGAAGTCCAGGAGCGCGTCGGCGTAAGGCATCATGACGAGCATGTTGCGCCGCTTCTGCGTGTCGGCGAGCCAGCCCAGCGCCGCAAAAAGGGCCGAAGGGTCGGCGATCGCCGACGACGAACGGATTCGCTTCTCCATGGCCGCGGCGCCGGCGCACAGCTCCTCGACATCGAGGCCCGTCGCGGCCGCGGGGAGAAGCCCCACGGCGCAGAGAACCGAGAAGCGTCCGCCCGCGTTGGGCGGCACCGGGAGCGTGCGGAGTTTTTCTTCCTCGGCGATCTTCCGAAGCGTCCCCTTTTTCGGGTCGGTGACCGCCACCATCCGGGCGCGGTAGCCCTCGAACCCGAGACGCTCGATGAGCTTGTGCCTCGCAATCATGAACTGAGACATCGTCTCGACGGTCGAGCCGGACTTGGTCACGGCGGCAAAACACGTCCGCTGGAGGTTTGCTGTCCCCAATACCGACGCGAAGGTCACGGGGTCGACGTTCTCCATGACGTGCAGGCGAAGCCCCGGCCCGCGGACCTTGCGGTCGAGCATGTTGTGCAGGGGGTGTCCCAGCGCCGAGAGCAGGGCACGCGGACCCAGGGCCGACCCGCCGATGCCCAGGAGGACGAGATCGTCGAACTCGGCCTCGAGCTGGCGGCCAAGCTGGGCGGCCGTGGCGATCTGGTCTGTGTCGTGCGGCAGGGAAGGAAAGCCGTACTCGCCGGCGTCCGCCTTCTTGAAAAACTCCCTTTTTACCTCGTCAAGCCGCGGGCCGATGGAATCAAGCTCGCCCTTTGTGAAACCGGATGTCCCGAGCGAAGCATCCGTGGCGCAAGAAGTGTCCAGCCTCAACTCGTTCTGCGCGGCCCATCTCTTGTCTTCCCACCGTCGCATGTGCCCTCCTTGAAAAACCCACCGACTTCATACCACAACCACCGGCGCGGGCAAGGGCGGGGCCGACGAACATCGGAGGATCGAGTCCTCACTCCGCGGAAACGAGGCATATTGATCGCGACTGTGGCCGGTGATATCGTCCTGCCACTCAGGCGCCAGACTTGGAGTAGACACCGACATGATGACTCTTCGACTCTTTTCATCCGTCCCTGAGACGATTCCGGCCGCGACGTCGTGGTACCTCACCGACCTCGGCGAGTTCAAGGGGCGGCAGGAAATGTTCACCAGGCAGTCGCCTCAGAAGCTCAAGTTGTTGCGCGAGCACGCCATCATCGAGAGCGCGGTGTCGTCAAACCGCATCGAGGGGATCGAGATCGATCAGAAGCGGGTGGGTGTCCCACGACCCGTGGCCGTTCGTGAACTACGTCCTGTTCATCCTCAAAACGGCGTACAAGGAATTCGAGCGGCGCGTGGGACAAGTGAAAAGCCCACGGGGGGCGAAGACGGAGTTGGTGCTGTCGGCAGTGTCGGCCTTTTCCGGCGAGTTTACGCTGGTTGAGCTGGAGCGTGCGTGCCCGGGCGTGAGTCGAGACATGATCCGGCAGATACTGAAGGACTTGAAGGCCAGCGGCGGCGTTGTCTGCCTTGGACGCGGTCCGGGGACCCGTTGGAGGAAAGAGGGTAATACCTCCAAAAGAGGGTAATAAAGAGGGTATTAGGGCGATGTTCAGGCGGTGAAAAGCGTCTTGGGGTCGGTGCCGAAGAATTCTTCGAGCGGCATGCCGCCGCTGCCGGCGATGAAGGGCCTCGCCTGCGGGAATTTTGCGAGGAACGGCGCCAGGCCGCGGGCGGTGCGCGGGCGGCCGCTTTTGACCTCCACGCCCCAGATGGCATCGCCCGAGCGCACGATGTAGTCGACCTCGTCCTCGCGTTCACGCCAGTACGCGATCTCGTATGCCAGCCCCGCCAGGTTGTTGAGCAGATGCGCGCCTACGGCGTTCTCGACGAGCCGGCCCCATACGGCGTGGTCGCTCCTTGCCTGAGCGAACGTCCGCAGCCCCGCCGCTGTCACCAGCGCGTTGTTCCAGAGGACGAGTTTGGGGCTGGAACCCTTTGCCCTGACGGTTCCCAGCGTGAATCGTTCGAGTCCGGAAACGAGAAACGCGGTTTCGAGCAGACGAAGGTAGTGGGCGAGCGTGGTGGTGTTTCCCGCGTCTTGAAGCTGGCCAAGCATCTTGTTGTACGAAAGGATCTCGGCGGCGTAGCGTGAAGCCAGCGCGAAGAGTTGGCGGAGGAGGGCGGGTTTGGCAATCGTCTGGAGCGCCACGACGTCCTTTGCCAGAACCGATTCGACGAGGGAGTCGTTTACATACGATCGCCACGATGCCTCGTCGTCGGCAAGCGCCGCCGCGCCGGGGTATCCTCCGAAATAGAGCCAGCGGTCGAGGTCCCAACCGAACGCTTCGCGGCACTCCGAAAACGACCAGTGCGGGAGCCTGTGAAGGAAAAACCTGCCGGCGAGGCTCTCCGCCGAGCCCTTCGTCACCAGCAGTGCCGACGACCCCAAAAGCAGGACCGCCGGGCCGCCTCCCTTTGCGCGGTCCGCGTCCCAGAGAGATTTCACGGACTCGCCCCAGCCCGCCACCTTCTGGATCTCGTCGATTACCAGCAGCGGTCTCCCGCCCCGGCCGGCGCGCCTCGCGGTCTCCCAGTGGTGGATGATCCATTCGTGACCGGGCGGGATGGGATTGTCTGCGGCCTCAAAAAACACCGGTCCTTCCCAGTTTCCGGCTATCGAAACCGCGATTGTCGTCTTGCCGACTTGCCTGGCACCGACCACGATTTGAACAAAATCCGGGGGGTTCGTCAGGCGTTTGACGATGTTTCCAAGGTGTTTTCGAATGAAGCGGGTTCCCATATTTACAATCATTATCAGATAGATAGCCGCTTGTCAACAATTTACTCAATCACTGAGTATTTTTACTCAATCACTGAGTATTTTGTCTTGGCGCTGAGCGCCAGTCTACTCGTTGAGCGGGAGCAAGTTCAGGCCGCCGGGGTACATGTATGACGTGTAGCTCGCGTAGCCGTAGACGACGATCCCGACAAGCTCCGGCGAGTTGATCGTGTGCTGGCCAGGCTGGAGCTGGATCTTGGCCACGGAGTATGCGCCGGAGCCGACGGGTGTGAAGCCGGATACGGGCTGGCCGTCGAGCGTCACCGCCGCCCCCGCCGGCGCGGTGATGTTCACGAACGATTCGGTGTACGTGGCGGGGGTCAAAAAGTTGTAGTACGTGCGGTACTGCTCGACGGGAACGCCCAGTGACAACGACGGATCGCCCACGTCGGCCGTCGGAGTGCCGTTGTAGTTCTCGCCCACCATGAGCTGGCCCACGGCAAAGCCCATGGTGCCCGTCAATTCGAAATCCTTGTCCGTCGAGAACTCGATCCATCCGCCCTTGTCGAGTATCACGTCGGCATGGACGCTTGCCGGGTTGAACGTCACCTTGTTTCCCGCCGAAGCGGAGATGATCCGGTACAGGTTCGGTTCCGCGGGGCTCTGCTTGGGGACAGTGTGCGTAAGTATGTAGTGGTTGCCCCAAGTCTCGACGGGGAACATCTGCTCCTCCATGTGATCGCAGGCCCAGCGGTTGTACGGGACGAAGGCGCAGTTGTGTCCCGAGAAGACGGCGACCGGCTTGTCTGCGCTGATGCTCGACCCCGTCACGTCGTAGTTCTTGCCGACGTTGCAATAGTAGTCGGTGGCGATCGGCTGAAACGGGTCTTTTTCCCAGTTCGAGCACGTCGTCGGCACCGCCGATCCGATCTGGAGGACCTCGCCGCGTCCAAGCGAAAACTGGACCGTCTGCCCGGGCGTGTACGTGCCGACCCCGCCCTGGCCGGGGAGGGTGTTGCACGAGGACTTGACCGTGACGGTGGTCCCCGCCTGGGTTCCCACGACGGCGAAGATGGATGGCGAGCCGCCCCTGAACGTGACGGTGAGGAAGATCTTCTGGCCGACAACGAGACTCTGGTACGCGAGCGCGTAGTAGCTGGTCGAAAGCACGTGGGTCGGAAGGAGGAGCGACGCGTCATTGGAGTACGAGAACACGCTTCCCGCCTGGAACTGCAGCGGGTTGAACTGATACACCGTGACGGGAACGCTGCTCTTCAAGACGTACGCCCCGTCGGCGAGCTTGAGCGATGTCTCGCTCTGGAACGTGCCCTTGAGCTCCGGCACCCACGGCAGCACTATGGTCTTCACCTCGCCGGGCGCAACCGTCTCGGTCGCCACCGTGGACGCCCCCCGCGTCACCGTCACGCTCGCGGTCGCCGTATGTGTGTTCGACACGGCCACGGCATAGTCGAAGCCGTCGGCGAGCTGGGTGTTCATGGTCACCGTCGGCCAGTACTCGCAGCCGATGTATGCCTTGGTCATTTCGGCCTCGGTGCACGCGTCCATGCAACGGCCGAAGACGCAGTGGTTCCCGACGTTTTGGGGGTCCGAGCAGGTCTCTTTTTCCGTAAACGCCGTGCCTTGGGCGTTGCACTCGACGATCTTGTCGCCGTCGCACTTGGTGAAGCCCGCCGAGCAGACCTTGGGGACGCACTTGTCGGCTATGCATATCGTCGCGGCGCCGCAGCCCTTGAGGTCGCGGGCGGTCCCCTTGTCGTTGCAGACGGTGGTCGTGGCCGTGTCGGCGGCGGTGCACAGCGGGGCGTCGGCGTCGGTGCAGCACTTGACCTCACCGGGGGTGCAGATTTGCTGGACACACGCCGCGTTCTCGCAGATGAATCCCTGGACGCACGGAGTATCGATCCACGCAGTGCCGCCGCCGTTGCACTCCTGCACGGCGCCGTCGCCCGGCGCGCAGCGCTTTTCTCCCGGGGCGCATGTCTGCGACAAACACATGTACACGGACCCGCCGTCCACGGTCATAACGTCGCAGTATGACCCCACGCCGCACTGCACCTGGTCCCATGCCGTCCCGACGCTGTTGCACGTGTTGAGGATGGTGCCATTGTCGGTGCACTTTGTCTCGGCCGGGCTGCAGATGATGTCCTTGCACGTGTCTATCTCGCAGATCTGCCCGCCGGGGCACTTTTCGGACGCAAACCCGGTCCCCATGTCGTTGCACGTCTGGACAGACCCGTCGCCGGCGCAGCGCTTTTCGCCCGCGTTGCAGATGACGCCCATGCACTTGCTGTTGACGCAAATCCTCCGCTCGCCGCACTCGGTCTGCACCCAGGTCGAGGTCGCCGGATCGCACGACTGGAGCAGGCCCTCTGCGGTGCACTTGCGCTCGCCCGGGGTGCAGCTTGGCGTCTTGCACTCGCCGCCGCGGCAGACCATGCCTTCGGGGCAGTACTGGCGGACCCAGGCCGATCCCTCGGCATTGCAGACCGAGAGGTCGTCGCCGACGCAGGACTTCTCGCCGGGGGTGCACTTGCGTGTGCCCGGGTCGGTTCCGCCGTCGCCCTCGGAAACGCAGACGCCCGCAGCGGTGTCGCAGACCTTGCCCGAGGGGCACTCGCCGTTGGTCTTGCACGTCGTCCCCTGCGTCGAACCGTCCGCCTCTCCGAGCGCGCCTTCCCCGCACCCGGCGGCGGACAAACCGGCGACCGAGAGCAGAAGCAGCAGCGCGGCAGCTCTTGCCACAGAGAACACAGAGTACACCGAGAGACTAATCATGGATTCCACCATCCCCGTCCAAGGATTCTCATTGTCATACTATAGCAGAATGGCGCCCGATGTTGAAAACCAAATTCAGATCGGTCACAATGCGCGGAGAGACAGTCCGGAATCGCGGAGGTGGGCCATGAGAGGTGTTGGGTTGAGCCGGAGTTGCAGGTGGGCCGCGGCGGCCGCGCTCGTGACGCTTCCGCTTCTGGTGAGCGGGGCGCCCATCGTCGACACGACGCAGTTCACCTACGATGCGAACCTCGGCCCGTACCAGAGCGGGACCTACGCGCCGACGGTCGGCGCCGAGCTTGTGGGCGGGTTTGCTAGGCTCAGGACGAGGGGCATGTGGGACCCCGCGCACGACCCGAACTGGTACAACGAGGCCGGGCTGGAGTACGACGGGTGGAAGTACCGTATTCCAGTGACGGTCTCGAACCCGAACTCCGTCGCGTTGGCCGAGTACCAGGTCACCGTGTCGTTCACGCCTTCGCACACCGACTTCTGGAGCGCGGTCGGGACCTCACCCGCGGCCATCCGGTTTTCGGACTCCGACGGCGTGACGAGAATCGACCACTGGACCGAGTCCTTCGACTCCGCCGGGAAGAACGCACTCTTCTGGGTCAAGGTCCCCAAGGTCGAGGCTCAGGCGACCTGGACCGGGTTCGTGTATTTCGGCTACGCCGCCTCTGTCATCATGCCGATCGACAGGAGCAACGAGCTCGCGGTCTTCAGCTACGCGGACAAGCGGAAGACGGCATATGTCTTGTCGGACGTTGCGGCCAACGCCGACATGGATGCGACGGGTTTCATCAAGACCAACTACTTTTCGGTGGCGAGCTTCCTTCCGTGGGAGTCGGGGAATTTCGACCCCGGCACGGTGGTGACCGTCCCCAGCCTAAACATCGATCCGGGGAGCAGGGTTTCGCCCCACGGGCCCATCAGCGGCGGGTTCAACGCCATCGGCACGAGCACGATGCTCCCGATGGCGTTCCAGGGGGCGCAGTTCGTCATGGTCAACGACGGGCCAAACGAGAACATGAACAGGCAGTTCTTCCTCGCGCCGCACGCGGCCGCCGAGGTGACGGTGTACGAAGGCGGCCTCACAAACGCGGTGGACACGTTCACGCTCAATGTCGACGCCTCGACCCCGCGCATGCCGGACGTGGCGGTGGGGAATGCAGAGTTCATAGTCGCCAAGGCGCCCGTACTCGTCGAGCACGTCACACTTGACGGCCGGCGGGGACGGCCGCTCGTTCCGCCTTCATCGGAGTTGTTCGGCGTCGCCTCGACGCAGGCGTACGTGGTGGTCTACGAGGACAATACGCGCATCGACGCGTACTTCTCGAACAACACGGCGCAGACGTTCATCCTCAATCAGGGCGAGTACAAGGTCTTTGAGTTCGGCGGCGTCACCGATGCACAGGGGATGGCGCCCGCCGTCCACGTCGTCGGGACCGTCAACGGGAGCAGCCGGACGGCGCTCATCGCGGGGCACCAGGCCCGTGACGGCGACGGGACCTCGGCCGTGACCATGCTGCCGCCGCAGGAGCTTTCGTCGAGCTACTATCTTCCGCGCGAGGCCCAGTACGTTTCGGTCGCCACGCTCGACCCCAAGACGACCTGCTCCCTGATGACCGGGAACCTCTACGTCCCGACCAGTGCTCCGCCCAACCAGCCCAACCCGCAGACCTCGGGCACGCTCGCGCGGCCGTTCCCCAACAAGATTTACTTCGGATGGCCCGCGGTGCTTCAGCGGACGGGTTCGTCGAGCAAGTGCCAGGACTTCCAGGCCGGCCAGAGGATTCCGGCGGGTTCGGTCCTCTCGTGCGACCGGCCGGTCTTCGCCTACTACGAGGACTGCGTGATAAACGGCATGATGTTCGACCAGCCGTCCGACGAAGAGCGCAACCTCTTCACGACGAAGCAGAACCGCCAGCGGGCCGAGCGCAGTCCATCGGTCTCGACGGGGGGCATCCAGACCGTGTATCTCGCCGGCGACCGGCAGTACGTGGATTCCCCGACGTTCCGTCCGGCGGGCGGCCCGTACTACGGCATCGCGAAGCTCCTTTCGTTTGCCGAAACCGCGTCAAAGCCCGCCGGGACCGCGCTGACGTATCAACTGTCGGGCAACGGGACCGACTGGCGCTACTGGAGCGGCACCGCCTGGGTCTCGACCTCGGGGAACCTCGCCAACGCCAATACCGCCGCTGAGGTGACCGCCAACGTCCAGGCGTTTGATACCTCGAACAACACGCTTGTCCTGCGGGCCATCCTCGCTTCGTCGTCCGGCCTCTACAGCCCCAGGCTCGACACGGCGGCGTTCGAGTACCACCCGCTCGAGGGCCTGCACCACTTCTCGTTCGACCCCGTCGGATCGCCCCAGAAGGCCGGGACGGGCTTTGCCGTCAAGATGTACGCCAGGGACGTCAACAATTTCCTCTACACGCCGTTTGACGGGAACTCGTGCAACGGGAGCGCCTGCACCGTGTTCCTCTCCGACCTCACCGGGACCGTCTCACCGACGCAGTCGGGCACGTTCAGCAAGGGCGTGCGTTCCGAGACGGCGACGGTGTGCGGCGTGCGGGACGGCGATGTGATAACGGCGACGTACTTCGGCGGGATGATCGAGACGAGCGGCGCAAGCGGCGCGTTCAACGTGACCGCCGGCAGCCCCTCGACCATCTCCAAGCTGCAGGGCGACACCCAGACGGGGGCGGCCGGGTCGCTCCTCCCGCTGTCGCTTAGGGTGCTCGTCAAGGACTCGTGCGGGAACGCGGTCCCGGGCGCCCCGGCGACGTTTGGCGTCACCTCGTCCGGCCTGCACGGCGACGCAAGACTCGACGGCGCCGCAGGGCCGGTCACAAAAAACACCGCTGCGGGCGGCCAGGCCGAGATCGCGATGACGCTTGACACGAAGGCCGGGACAAACACCGTGGAGGCCTCGGCCGCGGGCGCCTCAAGCGTCACGTTTTCCGAAACGGGGGTCGCCGGCGCCGCCTCGCAGTTTGTGATGGTGTCGGGGAACAACCAGACCGCGCACCCGGCGGACCTGCTCGCGACCCCGCTCGTCACGTCGGTGCAGGACCAGTATGGAAACGGGATTCTGGGATACAACGTGACGTTTTCGGTGACGCGCGGCGGGGCCGACGGCGCCGCGGTGCAGGAGGTCCAGCCGGTCCAGACGGACGCGGCGGGGCTGGCGACGGCCACCCTCAAGGTCGGGAGCAAGGTCGACCGGAACGACGTCGAGGCCGGGTGCAACCCGGCGCTCCCCGGAAGCCCCAAGGTCTTCTCGGCCTACGTCGTCGCCGGCGACGCCACGCGGATTGCGATGGTGAGCGGCGACGGGCAATCCAAGACCGTCGGCGCGACGCTCGACGACCCCTTTGTGGTGTCCGTGAGCGACGCCTTCGACAACGCAGTCGAGAACGTCCCCGTGACGTTCCTCGTGATCGCCGGTGACGCGAACTTTTCGGGGGAGGCCGAGACCACGGTTGCGACGGGGGCGAACGGTCAGGCGGCGGCGGCGCTCACGCTGGGAACCGCGGCGGGAGGGGTCTCGGTTCACGCCATCGGCACCGGGCTTTCGGGCTCGCCGGTCGAGTTTTCGGCCACCGCGCTCCCCGACGTCCCCGACGGCGGATACCCAGACGCGATCGATCTTGACGGCGGTGATGGAGGGACGGCGGACGACGCGTCGCACGATGCGGAGACCACGGACGGAGGGGGAGACGCGGGGATGGACACAGGCACCGACGCGGGGACGGACGCAGGGGACGACGCGGAGACAACGGATACAGGCGCAGACGCGGGGACAACGGACGATACGTCGCATCCGTCCGATGTGTCCCATCCGTCCGATACGTCCTATGACGCCGGCGAAGACGCGGGCAAAGGTGCAGGTCCAGACGCGGGGACGACTGGCGACGCGGGGACGAAGGGACGCGGAGACGCGGAGCGTCCCGCCGAGGATTCGGGCGGGGCCGGTTTGGAGGCTGTCGGAGGCGGGTGTTCTTGTTCGGTCATCTAGAATTTGGCTTGCAGGACGCCTTGGTCGGTGCTATTGACCCCGGTGTTGATCACCGGGTCGATTCCAGGAGGGACCATGGTTTGGTACCGTAGCATCCTTCCATTGTTGGTTCTCTTTGCAATCCTTGCCGCTGGAGGGACCGCGCTTGCCGCCGACGGCTACGACGGCCTCGTGCTCAAGCCGCAGATGGTGACGCGCGGGGCGGCGGCCACCATGGGCGCCACCGTCCCCGGCTATCTCGACGTCGAAGGCGGGATGTTCCTTGACGTCATGGGGCCGTCGCTCAAGCTCGTCCAGAACGGGGGCGAGGAACAAATCGTCGGTACGGCGCTCACGGTGAACGTCATGAGCGCCGTCGGCCTGTGGTACGGCACCGAGGCGGGGCTTGTCGTCCCGATCGTGCCTTTCCGCGCCGTGTCCGACAAGTACGGCCTGAACTCCGCGGCGATCGGCGACATAGCCCTGAACTTGAAGTACCAGATCCTGGGCCACGCCCCGGACGACTGGAAACTTGGGGCCGGTCCGGTCCTGTTCTTCCCGACGGGCAGTCTCGAGCAGCTCACCGGGGCGGGGAACTTCGCCTTCGCGCTGATCGTCGCGGGCGAGAAGTCCTTCGGGCCGGTGACCGCGATTGCCAACCTGGGTTACCACTACCGGCCGACCGCGACGTACCTGAAAACCGAGACCGGGATGACCATACCGGTCCGGGCAGCGGTCGAGTACTGGGTCCTCCCCGCGTCGCTGGCGGTGTTGGGCGAGGTCAACAGCGCCATCGGCTTGAAGGGCGGAACGCCCGCCGAGGGGTATCTCGAGGCGAAGTACAACCTTGGCTTTGCCCCGTTGACGCTCCTTGCGGGCGGCGGCGCGGGCTTCACAAGCGCGCTCGGTGTGCCGCCGTGGCGGGCGTTTGCGAGCGCCGTGTACACGTTCAAGAACGAGCCGGCCCCCGCCGCGCCGCCGGGCGAAGTCAAGATGGAGCCGCCCAAGTGGATGATGAAGGACGCCGACAACGACGGCGTCCCCGACGACGTGGACAAGTGCCCCGAGGCCGCGGGCCCGAGCGAAGCGCACGGGTGCCCTCCGGGTGCGCCGGCGGCCCCTGCGCCCGCCCAACCCGCGCCGGGGGTTTCCGTCCAGCCGGCGCCCGCAGCGCCTCCGCCCCCGGCAAAACCGGCTGTCGACGACTCCCTCCCGGCGCTCGGAATTCCCGACAAGGACAAGGACGGCATCCCCAACGACAAGGACGAGTGCCAGGAGCTGGCCGGGCCCGAGTGGAACAAGGGCTGTCCGGTCAAGTTCGACAAGAAGGTGCTGTCCTTCAATACGATCGTCTTCGGCAAGAACAACGCGGACATCCTCCCCGATTCGTTCAAGGTCCTCGACGCCGTGGTCCAGGCGCTCAGGGACAGCCCCAAGGTCAAGGTCCGCATCGAGGGACACACCGACAACGTCGGGGACTCCGGGAGGAACATCACGCTGTCGAATGAGCGGGCGCTCAACGTGATGAGCTATCTCATCGCCAAGGGTCTCGACCCCGCGCGCCTCTCGTACATCGGCTACGGCGGCTCCCAGCCGGCCTCGGCCCTCAAGACCGAGGAAGGGCGGAGGCAAAACCGGAGGATCGACTTCCGGGTGATGGAATAGACTTCGAACCGGCTGCGATACACATCGGTGAAAGCGGGCAACAACAATGCGTCCGGATTGATTCCCCCACTGGGGAAAATGCTGGCCGAGGACGACCGGGTAGTAGCCGCGTATTTGTTCGGGTCCTTTGCGAGGGGTTCGCTGCGCCCGGACAGCGACATCGATCTGGCGCTTGTCTACAGGGACGATGAGGCCCGGAGCGCTGTAGAAACGGACCTTCTGACGATGCTGGGGAGGCTGGCCGTTGCCGCCGGTCGCGACGTTCACGTAGTGGACCTCGAGCGGGCCGGGCACGTGCTGCGTTTCCAGGTCTTTCAAGGGGGGGCCGAGCTTTTCAACAAGCAGCCCGAAAAGACCAAGCGCCTGCTCGAGCACACCGTGATCGAGCGTTTCGACTGGGAATACGCAATGAAAGTGATGGACCGGGCGTATGCGGCGCAGACATTGAACGGCGCCGGATCGGGGCAGGGTACAGATGGTTGATCGCGACATCCTGCGTGCAAAGAGCGCCGCCATCAAACACCACGTCGGTCGAATCCGCTCCCGGCTGCCGTTGGAAGCGGCGACGCTCGAGTCCGACGAGGACCTGCGCAACGTGGTGTTGATGGACCTGCAACAGGCGATACAGGGGGCCATCGACATGGCCGTCCACGCGTGTGTCGATGACGGTCTCGGACCGCCAGAGGGTCCCGCGTCGGCCTTTGCCGCGTTGGCTGGGGCCGGCTACATGTCGAACGATCTTGCCGTCCGCCTGGCCGGCGCGAGCGGTTTCAGGAACCTGATCGTCCACCGGTATGGGGATCTCAAGATGGACATTCTGATCGCCACGATGGAGAAGGGTCTAAACGACCTTGAAGAGTTTGTTGCCGCCGTCTGGCGCCGCGCCGGCGAGCCGCGGGAAAAGTGACTGCTGATTTCCAGTGCGGATGTCTCGAAGGGGGATCGCCGGTGAAACCGAAGGCGCATACCCTGATTGTCGTGGCACAGATTGTGGCCACTTTCGGGATTGCAGCGCACGTCGCCTCGTGCCATTGCGGAAACCCATCCCCGCCTCCCGAGCCGCGCGCGTCAGCAAGCGGTGCCCCAGACGGCGCTGAGGCGGTCCCCCCTCTTGGAGCAAGAGGGGGAGAGGGGGAGTTACGCTCCTTCCGCTCCGCCCTCACGGCTTCCGCCTCCTCCGACGCCGACTTTTTGACCGCCATCCTCCTTCGCCAAGGCTACGGAGGACAGGACCGCGGGCTTGCCCTGCGTAGCCCGAAGGGCGAAGCAGGGTACGGCATCGAAAAGGGGGACGGCTGGCAAACGACGACGAGCCTGCCATCAGCAAGAGACAAACACACGGTTGTTGTCAGCAATGGACACATGTACCTGATTGACGGCTCATTGGGCACATGGAAGGCCTGCCCGCCGGGATCGGCGGCGGGGCGGGCGTGGGGTTCGACCTGAACCGGAGTTTCCGCCTTTTTGCCGAAGTCCCGGTCGAGTACTTCATCGGAGCCGAAAAGGGGCTCGATTCGGTCGTCGTCCTTTTCGCCGCAGGCGTGCAGGTGAGGATGTAGGGGACGCCCGTCCGCGTTCGCTCCCGGCCGTTTTCGTCGTTTCGTTGTTTGACACCGTTTTTCCCGTCTGCCATAGTCCTTCAAGAAAAAGCCTTATGCGAAACCGCTTCGAGCGGAAGGGAGGATGTCGCCATGACGCGAGTTTTTTTGTTCGCCACGTTGACGATCGCGATGTCTGCTTCTTTTGCGACTGCGCTTGCCGACGTCCCCGGGGTCCTTGTGCATCAGGGATACTTGACGGACAAGGCGGGGAGTCCCGTCAACGGCGGCGTGGGCGTCGTCGCGGGCATTTACACAAGCCCTACGGACGACGGCGGTCTCCCGGTCTGGGAAGAGGACCTTGGGGAGGTCCTTGTAACCAACGGGTTCTACTACGCCGAGATCGGGAAAAAGATCACGGGACTCGCGGGCGTCTTTTCCGCGCACGGCAATCTGTATCTTGAGATCAAGGTCGGCGGCGACAAGCTCTCTCCGCGCCAGCTCGTGGGCGCGGTGCCGTATGCGCAGGTCTGCCAGGACGCGACCGGGGACATTCATGCGAAGAGCGTGTCGGTCGGGACGACGCAGGTTATCGACTCGGCGGGGAAGTGGGTGGCCGACCCTTCCAACGTGCCCGGCGTGAAGTCAGTCGGGACGGCGGCGCCGCTTTCTGGCGGGCCGATCACGGATTCGGGCACGATCTCGCTGTCCAAGGCGGACGCAGCGACGAGCGGGTACCTTTCGAGCACGGACTGGGCGGCGTTCAACGAGAAGCAGAACCGGGTGACGGGCGTGTGCCCCGCCGGGACGTGCGCCGTGTCGGTTGACACGAACGGGACGCTCATCTCCGAGGCGTATTCGGTTGGGGATATTTCGAGCATCCTGGCCACCGCGCCGCTTGCCGGCGGAGGCTATGCCGGCGACATAACGCTGGGTTTGACCAAGGCGACGGCGGCGAGTGACGGGTACGTGTCGAGCGCCGACTGGAGCGCCTTCAACGCCAAGCAGGGCCTTGTGACCGGGACGTGCAACCTTGGTTATTCGATCCGTGTGATCAACCCCGACGGCACGGTCCAATGCGAGGCCGACGACAACGCCGGCGGGACGGTGACCAACATCGCCACCGGCACCGGCCTGAGCGGCGGCCCGATCACAGGGACTGGCACCGTTGCTCTCGCCGCCACCTACGCCGACGGCTCGGCGTACGACGGGCGGTTCGTGAACACCGCCGGGGACAACATGACCGGCGCCCTCGGCCTTCCGGCCGACGGGCTGAGCGTCGGGACGGACCAACTGGTGTGTAAGGACGGATTCGTTGGATTCGGTACTGCGAGTCCCATGAGTAAGATCGATATTAGAAATGGAGGATTGAGAGTTGCCCAAGGCCTCGGGTCAGCGTTTTATTTTGAGCCTCTGTCGACTGCCGCGTTGGGAATAGGTGTGGATCCGGTAAACGGAAACGGTGTGACGGTACTCAACAACGGCAACGTGGGCATTGGGACGACGAACCCGTCGTTCAGACTTCACGTCTCTCAGAACGCCCCGACGATCGCCTACTACGGTTTTCAAAACACGAGCCCTGCCGGCGGAAGAGCCGTCCTGTTCGTGTCCAACAACGATCTTGCCGGCGGAGACGCCTACGTGAGGACGGATAGCAGGGAACAGTCTTTCACTTTCGGGACGCTCACGAACGGCGATTTCGCCATCACTGGTTCTAGCGAAGTGTCCGATGCATTCAAACGTCTGGTCATTCAAAAGGCGACCGGCAGAGTCGGAATTGGAACTACTGCTCCTGAAAACACCTTGCACGTACAAACGACTACCGAAGCCGTTGCTGCGAAGGCTACGAATCTCAACACCGGATCCGTGGATGCCTATGGAGTAATCGGTACGTCCCAAGGGGCAAAAGGGGGTGGCTACAGAAACGTTGGGGTGTATGGTTATGCCACTGGTGCCCCTCAAAACTACTCGTTCTTGGGCGAAGGTGGCTGGCTGTACAACCAAGGCAATGTTGGAATCGGTGTGCCGCAACCTCAGTACCAACTGCACCTTTCCGCCGACAGCGCGGCGAAACCGGGGACGAACACGTGGACCATCGATTCGGACGTCAGGCTCAAGAAAGACGTCAAGACGCTGGACGGCGCGTTGGACAGGATGCTCCGGCTCCGCGGAGTGACGTTCAGATGGAAAGAACCTGAGAAGCAGGGGAACAGGACCGGGGTCGAGATGGGAATGATTGCCCAGGAGGTCGAGAAGGTGTTTCCGCAATGGGTGGGAACCAACAAAGACGGGATGAAGGATCTCACCATCGGTGGCTTCGAGGCGCTGACAGTCGAGGCGATGCGGGAGTTGAAGGCCGAGAACGACGCACTCAAGGCGGAATCGCGGGAGATCCGAGGGGAACTGTCGGTCTTGAGAAAGACCCTTTCAGGCAAACCGCCAAGTTCCCCCGGCCCGGCGGGTGGCATTGGTCTCGCGGGAACGATTTGGGCGCTGGCGGCGGTCGCACTTGCGGCGGTCGTCGCGAGGGGGTTTGGATGAGACGTCGGTGGTTGCAGATGACGGAGGAACGCATCGAAGCCCGCGAGGCGCGAGAGTCGCCCGTGCGTTCAGAGTCTCGTGAAAGACACGCGACGACTCCGGTCGTTGAAACAGACTTGGAATTGGTCGAAAACTCCGGTGCGACCCAACAGATTGAAGCCCACTCCCAGGCGGTCCGAGAAACCGATTGGCGCCACAACCTGCCAATCACCGATTTGGATCGTGAGGTCGTGGAAACGGACAGGGATGAAACTTCCGTCGCCGACGACGACCATCTGGAGACGCCCTTTTTTCCAGTCGAGATCGATTCGGGGAGCCTCTGCCGCGTTGAAGATGCTGAATGTCGCGCCGGAGTCAGCGAATGCCCACAGTCGATGGTCTTTTATGCCGACAGGGATGATGGGCAGCGCAAAGCCTTTGTGAACCGCATATTGGAATTCTACAGAAGGCACGCCATGTCCTCTTCCCGCGGCACGCGAAGCACTGAAGGGATCTTTTCGGGGTCCAGTTCCCGGGCCTTCGTTTCGACTTCGGACGGGGAGTCTCCCACGGCCACCAGTGTTTCGTTCACGACAGCGACGTATTTTCCAGCGTACTTGTCGACCAATTCGCTGAAGTGGTCGACTATCCAACGATCATCATTGCCCATGAGTATTCTCCTGCTGCCGGCCGCCATGGTGCTGCCGGCCGAATCTCACGCGACTCAGTATACGGGGGACTGCTGTGGATGACAAGTGCGGAGCGATGAATTATGAACCGGACAAGGGAGGAGGTTCCCAATGAAAGTTCGCGGCTGGATGGTGATGTTCGTTGCCTTGGTCATTTCGGCTCTTGCGTCTTTCGCATTTGCCGACGTCCCCGGGGTCCTTGTGCATCAGGGGTACTTGACGGACAAGGGAGGGAGTCCCGTTACCGGCGGCGTGGGCGTCGTGGCGGGCATCTACGCAAGCCCGACGGACGACGGCGGTCTCCCGGTCTGGGAGGAGGACCTTGGGGAGGTCCTTGTCACCAACGGATTCTACTACGCCGAGATCGGGAAGAAGACCACGGGACTCGCCGGCGTCTTCTCGGCGCACGACAATCTGTATCTTGAGATCAAGGTCGGCGGCGACAAGCTCTCTCCGCGCCAGCTCGTGGGCGCGGTACCGTATGCGCAAGTCTGCCAGGACGCGACGGGCGACATTCACGCCAAGAGCGTGTCGGTCGGGACGACGCCGGTTATTGACTCGGCGGGGAAGTGGGTGGCGGACCCGGCAAACGTCCCGGG
>JACRCP010000081.1 GCA_016218965.1 Deltaproteobacteria bacterium
CTCACGTCGCTTCCGATGCCTTGCGATCGGAATCGTCGATCACGTTCACGATCGCGATCAAAATCGTGATCACGATCGCTCCCATCACGATGGGTCAGTTCTGTAGAGCATAAGCGGGTCAGTTCTGGTGAGCGCCGAAGTCTAACAATCGACTTCCCAAGGAAACGGCTTTCAGTGACATGAACCGGGCATGGTTTCACTGCTCACGATGATCGCGAAAGCAGACGTGGTGCCTTGCCAAGGCGTGGATTTCGGGTCCCCGTCCATCTCTGACTGTGGCGTCCAGTCTGCACTGGAGCCGCTTGCCGAACTCGTCCAAGGCAGCGGGATGTCCAAGAGCAGCGGATTGCCAGTCCGTTTTGCCTGCGGTATGCTCTTTCCAGACGCAAACGGGAGCGGCCGGTGGGCAGCCTTCCCCAACGAAGGCCGGAAACTTCGGCACATGCCCCTGTCAACAGACCGACACGGCCGCCGAACGCGCCGGGCCCGGCGCAACGGAGTCATTGACCGCATGAAAACCCGCGGTTCCGAGATCATCGTTCGGGCGCTCGAAGAGGAAGGCGTCAAGTTCACCTTCGGGATCCCCGGGACACACAACATCGAGCTTTACGACGCGCTCGAGCGGTCCGAGCAGATCACACCCGTCTTGGTCACCGACGAACAGTCCGCCTCTTTCATGGCCGACGGCGTGTCGCGTACCTCGGATACTGTCGGCGTCGTGAACGTCGTCCCCGGCGCGGGGGTCACGCACTGCCTCTCGGGCGTCGCCGAGGCGCTCATGGATACCGTGCCGCTTGTCGTCCTGGCCACGGGAATCCGGACGGACACAGGGAAGTCGTACCAGCTGCACGACATAGACCAGCTCGCCGTCTTGAAACCCGTCTGCAAGGCGGTTTTCAAGCCCGCCGCGCCGGCCGATCTTTACCCGATGCTCCGCCGGGCGTTCGCGATCGCAAGAGAGGGATCTCCCGGCCCCGTCGCAATCGAAATCCCGATGAACCTCCTGGCGCTCACGCACGACTTTCCGGAACCACAGACCGGGGCAGCGGCGCCTCAACGGCCCGGGCCTGACCCGGGTCTGTTGCGCGAGGTCGCGGCGATTCTGCGCACGGCGCACGGCGTTGCAGTCTACGCGGGGAACGGCGCCCGCACGGCCGGGCTGCTCCTTGTCGAACTCTCGGAGCGCCTGCAGGCCCCGGTGACAACGACGATCCAGGGAAAAGGCGTGTTCCCCGAGAGCCACCCGCTGTGGCTCTGGAATGGTTTCGGGGCCTCGGCGCCCGGCTTCGTCCGGGACATCATGGACCGGTGCGACTGCCTCCTGGCTATTGGCTGTCGTTTCGGCGAGGTGGCCACGGCAAGCTATGGGCTCAAACCCCCGGAGAACCTCATCCACGTCGATATCAACAAAGACGTGTTCAACCGCAACTGCCGCGCCAGGCTCTGCATCGCAGCCGACGCCAAGGAGTTCATCGCGAAACTCCTCCAAGAGATCGCCCCGGCGCCGGACAATGCCAGCCTGAAGGCCCGGATTGCCCTGGGGCACCAAGAGGTAGTCGAGCGGTGGCGCAAGGAACGCCCCGCCGAAGGGAAGGTGAGCCCGCACGCGTTTTTTGAGGCCATCGGAAGGCACGCCGCGCCCGACGCCGTAATCGCGACCGACAGCGGAAACGGGACGTTTCTGGCAATGGAGCACCTGCGGCTCGACCCCGAGGCAAGCTTTATCGCTCCGGTCGATTTTTCGTGCATGGGGTTTGCCGTCCCCGCAGCTATTGGAGCGAAGATGGCCAACCCCGGCCGCGACGCGATCGCGCTCCCCGGCGACGGCGCGCTCCTGATGACAGGTCTCGAACTCCTCACCGCCGCGACGTACAAGGCGGCGCCCGCAGTATTCGTACTGCGGGACGGCGAGCTGGGCCAGATCGCCAAGTTCCAGCGCACGGCCTTCAACGACGCCCCGTGCAGCATCCTGCCGGACTACTCGGTTGAGGCGTTCGCCGCGGCCACCGGGTGCCGCTACCTTTCGCTCGTATCCGACGACGACTGCGACCGCGTGGTCAAAGAGGCGATCGAAAGCCAGAGGCGGGGCGAGACGATCGTCGTCGAAGTCCCCCTGGACTACTCGCGCATGACGTACTTCACAAAGGGTGTGATGGTCACGAACTTCTGGCGCTTTTCGTGGCCCGAGCGCCTCCGCATGGTGTCGCGCGTCATCCGGCGGAAGGTGCTCGGCCGCAAAACGCAGTGATCAGTGGTCAGTGACCAGTGGTCGGTGAGGACCGGCAGGCCACTGAAACCCCGGCGGGGTTTTCTGCATCATCTGTTCACGTTGAAGCCAGACGGAGGAGATGATGGGCGTACTTGATTTTTTTACCGGCGGGCCGAAAAAGGATCCCGTTCACTTGACCGACGACAACTTCAAGGACACCGTGCTCGCGGACCCATCGGCGTGGTTGGTGGATTTCTGGGGCCCCAACTGTCCGTGGTGCGACAAGATGGTCCCCACCATCAGGATCCTCACGGCGAAATACCACGGGAAGGTGAAGTTCGGGGAAGTCCAGACAAGCGGCAACCCGAAGGTCACCGCCTCGTTCGGGGTCAAGGGGACGCCCACGTTGATCTTCTTCAAAGAAGGCCGAATTGTGGAACGTTTGACCGGGTTCCAGACGCAGGCATATCTCGAAGAGGTGGTGGCGGCGCACTTTGCGCCCGCGGGGCCGCCTGGCGGCTCAGGATCCAGGACTGAAGACTGAAGGCTGAGTACGCGGGCGGGCGGTGCGGCTATCGCCGCTTGGAACGGGCGCGCGCGCGGCCGACGAGCTTGCGGTACTCCGAAGGCTCCATTTTGACCGCGTGCTCGGGTCCGGGGAACGTCCCCCGCGAAACCTCGTCTCTAAATTCCGCGGACGCCGTCGCGATTGCGGCGCCCAGCTCGGCGTAGCGTTTGACGAATTTGGGCGCGATCTCGCCGGCGATTCCCAGCATGTCGTTTACGACGAGGACCTGCCCGTCGCATTGCGCCCCCGAGCCGATCCCGATTACCGGCACCTTGACGCGCGATGAGAGCAGGCCCGCGAGCTCGGCGGGCACACACTCGACCACGATCATCCCGGCCCCGGCCTGCTCCAGCAACACGGCATCGTTTACAATCCTGCGCGCCGCGGCGGCCGTCCGGCCCTGCACGCGGTAGCCCCCAAGCATCCCGGCAGTCTGCGGCGTGAGCCCGATATGGCCCACGACGGGTATCCCCGCGCGCACGATGGCGCGGACGGTGTCCTCGACGTGCGTGCCGCCCTCGATCTTTACCGCCTGCGCCCCCCCCTCCTTGACGAACCGCCCGGCGTTCTCGATCGCCTTCTCGACCGAGACGTTGAACGACATGAAAGGCATGTCCCCGATGACAAACGCCCTTTTGACCGCTCTCGTGACCGCCTTTGTCAAAAGCACCATCTCGTCCATGGTGACGGGTATGGTGTCCCTGTACCCGAGCACCACGTTTCCGGCGCTGTCGCCGACCAGTATTGAATCGATCCCGGCCTCGTCAAGCAACCGCGCAGTGGGGAAGTCGTACGCGGTGAGCATGGTGATCTTCTCGCCGCGCTGTTTCTTGGCCTGGATTGCGCCGATGTCCAACCGTCCGTGCTTCATCGGACACCTCTGTCTGCTTGCGGGTCCGGATTTGGGCCGCGGCTGCCGTACTGCTCTCGCCTCCTGCCTCTTGCCTCGTGCCTGTCTGGAGAATGGCGCGCCCAGCAAGATTCGAACTTGCGGCCTTTGGATTCGTAGTCCAACGCTCTATCCAACTGAGCTATGGGCGCACCGCGGCGCGTACGATACCCGCGAACCACCGGGCTGTCAACGCCCGCGCAGGACGAGCTATTCGCGCTGTAGCGTTTTTTTCGAGGCGGACAGGGGTTGGGGCAGGCCGGGATTCTCTGATAGAGCGTCTTCTCACCACATGAAGCCCGCAGTTGGAGCAGATC
>JACRCP010000083.1 GCA_016218965.1 Deltaproteobacteria bacterium
CAAAGGCATCAAGGTCACCGACGCCGAAATGCGTGCGCTCAACGTCGTGGCGAGCAAGACGCTACCCCAATGGAACTACACAGTCAGCCCGCATGCCAAGAACTCATGAAACGTAAACTTAATTATGCGGAGCCTCCTAACGCGAGGACCGGTCCTTTCGGAAGGCGATTGCGGGGAGATTGTCGAGGATGGTCTGCATCTCGCGCAAAAGCTTCCGGTTCGTCTCTTCGGCGCGCGCCATGTTGCGGCGCACGGCCGCCTCGGAAAGCGCGCGTTCGACCGCGGGGCACAGCCTTCTCAGCTTGTCCTTGGGGACGTAGTCCGCCGCGCCCGCCTTCATGAGGCCGACGACCGCCTCTTCGCCCACGAAGGCCGACACCACTATCACCGGCACGTCCGGGATGCGTTCCCGGAGCCTGATCAGCGCCCGTTCCGCGCTCATGCGCGGCATGTTGTAGTCGAGGAGGACGATATCCCACGGTGCCTTCCCGATCGCCCCGTCCAGCCCGAGGGCGTCCTCGACGCGCTCGTGGCGGGGGTCGAACCCGCCGGTGCGCAGCTCACCGAGCATCACGCCCGCGTCGGCTTCCGAATCTTCGACCACGAGGACGGCGATTCTGTTGGCCACGAAACTCCCTGCCGTTATCTTCGACGTGTCGGGGGGAGTTGTCAACAGTACAGTTTGTGGTAGAAATCACGGTATGAAAGGAGGGCGCACATGAGGAAGGCCCTGGTCGCCGCAGCGGTGCTCGTTTCACTCGTCACGTTTTCCCGAGGCGCCGCCGCCGCGGGTCTTTCGCTTTTCTCGGGCCGCACGCTCGGATCGTCGTCGGCCGTCAACGTGAGCGCCGGGATACCCGACGCGAGCCTGGTCTATCTGACCCCCTACGCCGGAAACGCTGACTGGGGCGCCTTCGTCCGCCTTGGCTACCTCACCCCCATCGGTTCTCACGGTGACAACGTCTGGACCGCGTTCGGAGGGAGCTACAAGCAGAACCTGCGGAACTACGGCAAGTACAACATGGGCCTGCAGATCGACTTCGGCCCGGCCATGTGGTTGAGCCCCGATTTCATGGCGGGGTTCACTCTCGGCCCGGCGCTCCTCATCGGGGTCCCTCTCAAGGATGTCGCCACCCTTGATTTTGGCATCGGCGTCCCCTTCATGATCTTCTTCAAAGACGGTGTTTTCGTAAACGTCCCGATCGGCTTCAAGATGGGCTGTGAGTTCTTCGTGGACCAGTCGCTAACGCTCAATGCGAACTTCGAGATAGGGCCCGGCATCCAGACGTTCAGTGATACAGGGAAGAAAGGGACGAAGTCCGCTACGAACACCGACGTGTACGCGCTCTTCAAGGTCGGAATCACGTTCGGGCTGTAGCCCGCGCGGAGTCAATGACCCTCTCCCGCAACTACAAGTTCGCCGTCGCAGGCGTCGTCGCCGTCTGGCTGGTTTCGATGGGGGCGCTCGTCTGGCAGGACCGCAGCGGCCCCCGAAGCCCCGGGATCCCCTCGGGCGAGGCCATGGGCACCGTTTCGGGCATCTCGCCCACCGGAGACGAGTACATGGGGGCGTACCTCGAAAACGAACGGGTCGGGTGGGTCAAAACCTCGTCGATGCGCGTCGGGAACGGATGGACGCTCAACCAGGAGTCCGAGCTCAAGCTCACCGTCCAGGGGCAGGTGCGGACCATAGAAACAGTCGGGACGGCGGACACGGACCGGGATTTCAGGCTCCGCGCGTTCTCGTTTCGGCTCACGACAGAAGGGTCGGCGCTTTCGGCCTATGGCAAGGTCGAAGACGATACGCTGGCGGTGACGGTGGACCTGGGTGAAGGGAAAAAGGAGATCCGGTTCCCGCTAAAAAAAGACATCCTGGTCGATCTCAACGTCGATCGCTACCTCGCCGCGAAGGGCTTGAAACCGGGCGACCGCTTCGAGATCGAGGTCTTCGACCCCCAGACCCTGGGCACGGTCCCCGTCAAGGTCCAGGTCGTCGGGACCGAGCGGATGACCGTGATGGGATTCGACGTCTACGCCACGCACCTCCGCCGGACGCTGGGTGGCGCGACGTTCGACGCCTGGATCGACGCCAACGGCAAAAGCCTCAAGGAGCAGGGCCCGCTGGGCCTCACGCTCGTGCGCGAGGCCCCCGCCGACGCGCGGAAGGTGGTATCGCGCCCCGGCCGCGACCTCATCGCCAAGGCTTCCATCGCCGTCAACACCGCGATCCCCGAGCCCGAGGCGCGAAAGTCCGTCACGCTGAAACTTCACGGCGTGGATCTCTCGCCGTATCAGCTCGCGTCGTGGCGCCAGAAGGTCTCGGGGGACGATCTCACCATTTCGCGGGACGACCTCGACGCCCTGCCGAAGACGTCCCTCCCCGTCACCGACCCGGCGTTTTCCGAGTTTTTGAAACCCGCAACGCTAATCGAGAGCGACAACCCGGAGATGGCCCGGGCCGCCCGCGAGGCCCTTGCCGGCGAGGGGATGCTTCCGGCCGCCGCGCTGAAACTGAACGAGTGGCTCTTTGCAAAGCTCAAGAAGAAAAACGTCGTCGGCGTCCCCGACGCCCTTACGTCGCTCAAGTCAATGGAGGGCGACTGCAACGAGCACGCATTCCTCTATGTGGCCATGGCACGCGCCGCGGGGATTCCGGCGCGCGTCGCCGTCGGGACGGCGTACCTGGGCGGCCGGTTCTACTACCACGCCTGGCCCGAGGTGTGGGCCGGCGGGTGGATTGCGCTGGACCCGACGTGGGGGCAGGCGCCGGCCGACGCGACGCACGTGCGGTTCATCGCCGATGACGTGTCGAGGTTCGCCGACATCATCGGCCTCATAGGAAATCTCAAGATCGAGGTGATCTCGTGGGACTGAACGACACCGGTAGCGCGCCCCCACCCGCGGACGCCCTCGCCATCCGCGGGCTCTCCAAGACCTACGGGTCGTTTCAAGCCGTCAAGTCGATAGATCTTTCGGTCGGCGCCGGGCGGGTTTTCGGGTTCCTCGGGCCCAACGGCGCCGGGAAGACCACGACCATCAAGATCATCGGCGGGCTCATCGCGCCGACCGCCGGAGCGGTGTCAATCTGCGGCAGGGATCTCATGCGCGACCCCATCGGCGCCAAATCCATCATGGGTTTTGTCCCCGACCGGCCGTTTTTGTACGAGAAACTCACGGGGATCGAGCACTTGAAGTTCGTCTCGGACCTCTTCGGTATGAACGGCGCCGAGTTCGACCGGCGCGCCGCCGAGCTTCTTGCGCTGTTTGAACTCTCGGAGTGGGGCAACCAGCTCATCGAGAACTACTCGCACGGCATGAAGCAGCGGCTCGTGATGGCGAGCGCCCTCCTCCACCGGCCGCGGCTCCTCGTTGTTGACGAGCCGATGGTGGGCCTCGACCCGAAGGGGGCGAAGATGGTAAAGGAGATATTCAGGCTCATAGCGCACCGGCAGGGCGCCGCCGTCTTCATGTCGACGCACACGATGGCGGTCGCCGAGGAGGTGTGCGACGAGGTGGTGATAATCAACGAGGGGTCCATAGTCGCGCGCGGGACCGTGGCCGACCTTCGCACGTCCGGCGGCGGCGCGGACCTCGAGGACGTGTTCCTGAAGCTCACGGGGACGGACGAGACCGTGCCGATCGAAACAGTATTATGAAGAACGTCATCCTTTCTTTATTTCTTGCGCCACTCGCGTTGCTTGCGGCGTGCGCCCCCATCCGTTGCGACCCGGTGACAGGGATCGTAACAAAAGAGGGCGTGTCGTACCGCACCGGGGTCCCGGGGCCCGAGTGGAGGGTCGCGAAGGTCGGGGACAACGACGCCGCCCTATTCAACCCGCGGACGCTTTCGACGATTGCGGCAAACGGAGCGTGCGGTGTCCGGGGCGACGCCCCGCTCCGCGTGCTCCTCAACCACCTCCTCTTCGGCTTCTCCGATCGCAAGGTGGTCTCCGAGGAGATCGTCACGCTCGACGGGCGCGAGGCGCTCAAGGCGGTGATGACGGCCAGGCTCGACGGAATCCCGCGCAGGTTCCTAGTGTACATCGTCAAGAAGGACTGGTGCGTCTACGACCTGCAATACCAGGCGCCGGAATCGGCGTTTGACGCCGGCCTGCCCGCGTTCGAAACGTTCGTAGGCGGTTTCAAAACAAAATGACGAGGACCGATTCGGTCGGACCTCCGCTCGCGCCACCGTCGTCGCCGCGCGCGACTCTCGCCTTTTTTGAACCTTTGCAACGCCCGCCGGGCCGCGGGTAGATCTCAACTGACAGAACGGAACCAGCGGTGAGAAAAACCGTGAGAAAACGCTTGACCGCCGGAAGTCGAGTGGCTAGCATGCTTGTCATCTGGTGGAGGAAACCAATGGGGTTCGGGTCACAATCACGACCGGGTTTCCACCTCTCCCATCCGGGTATCATGGCGCAACCGGCATGTCCGCGGCAGCTCGCAACGGCGTTTGTCCCGGTCATAGTTGCCGTTCTTGTTACTGCTTGCAGCGGCCCGCGGTCCGTGACCACCCCCGACGGCGGGCCGCCCGACACCTCCCAACCCACCACCTGCGGCTTCGGCGTCCACGTCCCCGAGTTCGACCCCCAGTGCAAAGGCGGCACCGGCTGCCGCTACATCGACCTTCCCCCCACCTGCGGCTGCGGCTGCGCCGCGTGCGACGGCGAGACATGTGTGCAAACCAAATGCGTGCAACCCTGCACAGACGGGAACTCAGCCCCTTTGGATGGCGGAAGCGATGCGACGGGCGACACCTTGCGATACTCCAGCGACTGCGCAGCCGACGGAGGTCGAGTCGTCGATGCCGGCCCGGCGAGCCCCGTATCGCCGCCAGGGCCGGACTACAAACTGATAACAACGGATGCGTACGTCGCAACGGCACACGGCGACAACGTCGTATGGTCGACCCCGGCCAGAAGGACGAGTTATGACGATATAAGGGACATTTGCTACTACTCCCTCCAAAGTGGGCTGACGAAGTGTCTGTGTTTGGACCGGAACGAATACGATGTGTCACAGTTCGTTGTTGAACGCTACACGATCGCGTGGGTGTTCCGCAAACACGTACCGGGTAGCTTCTTCATTGGTTTGGACTACCTCGAACTCGACAAACTCACCCACGAACGAGTCGATGCAGGAAAAGGAAAACCGATCGATCGGCTGGCGGCTTTCGATCAAACGGTCGTCTATTCCGTCTATGAAAACGATTTGCGCAAGGTGGTCCCCTTCTACAAATATCAAATGGCGACGAAGGCGATCGAACCATTGTTGAATCAAGGCAGAACAGGGGGATTCTGCCTTTATGGAGATGATCTCGTTTACCACAGCACCGTCTACAAAGGGAAAACCGGGCACTACCTTTTCCACTACGATCTCGGCACAAACGCTGAAAGGCTGCTCAACGCCTCGAACACCGACAAGCTTCTGTGCGCCGGAATGTGGGACAGACGGCTTGTGTACATGGACTGGACTGGGAAGTACGGACCGGGGCCTGACGTCGTCATGTACGACCTGGATTCGGACAAGGAGTCCGAAATCGACGCCAAGCAGTACGGCCAGTGGTTCCCGAGCATCTACAAGAACCTCGTCATGTGGACCGACCTCTCGGCGTCAAAGTACGTCGAGGGAGGACCTGGGCAACTGTGGATATTGGATCTCGACACGAACGTCCGCAGGCAGGTGACAACGGTCGCCGGCGACTACAGCGCTCAGGTGTTCAGCCACAAGCACTTCATCGTCACCACGGACACTGGTAGTCCCGGAGGTGTGCCCTACTACCTCTTCGACCTAGAGAAGGCTGGCATAGTCAAAGACGGAAGCGTCGTGCCCGAATGAAACCACGCAGAACCAAAAGGAGGGCGGATTCATGAAGAAGGTAATGCTGCAAGTGGGGCTGGTGTTCTTTGTCATGCTGTTATGCAACGTGGCCTCAGCCGCGGATGCCGACGGTGATGGGGTGCCGGATGGCAGCGACAACTGCCCTTCCGTGCGCAATGCTCACCAGACGGATTTCGACAACGACGGGATCGGTGACCAGTGCGACTCCGACATAGACGGCGACGGGGTCTTGAACGAAAACGACTGGTTCCCAATGATAAGCGTGTTAGCCGAAGACTGCGACCGCGATGGGTTCCCGGATGATTCATTGGTGTTGGCATACTTGACGACCTGCAGGAACGACTGCGCGAAACTGGCCACATCGTTCGCGTTGTGGGACAGCGGCGAAAAGGCGCGGATGTGGGACGAAACCGGAAGGAAGTTCCCGCCGGATTTCACGAGCAGGATGATCCCGAATCCTGTCGAATGCAAGAAGAAATGCGCCATCGACAACTGCTCGCCGTTTGGGTACCCCGGGGAATGTCGAACGGACCACGTCGCGGAGCTCTACGCCAATCCTCTGCAGAGCAACTGCAACAAAGGCGACGCCTATGATTTGGGAGGGGACCAGTGTGATTGGCAGCCGTGCGTGAAGGAACTGGGACTGGGTTGGGCAACAACGCTCGTAGGGACCACGCTGGCCAAGCAATACTGGGTGGACGCGACTGTTGTCGGGCATCAACTGCGTTTCGAGGGCGGCACGTTCTACAGAGACAAAACGACCGTTCCGAACATGATGCTCGGGAGTTGCCCGTGCACGGAGAAAACAGACCCGACGTGTTTCAACAGCTGCCGGCACAGCGGTGCCGTCGAAGATGAGTTCAAGAACCAGCAGCGACGAATTCGCCGGTTCAACCCGATCATCAGTCCTGACGACCCGGACGGTTGTGACAATGTGAATTGGGGCGACTCTCCGACCTATCGTTGCGACGACTCGTACTTGAGCGGCGACGGCGTCACCTGTACCGACATCTGCGCCATGAAAACGGTGCCGGCAAGGATCAACGGTTCTTCTTTCCACGTTCGCCAGTGGGATTGGAGGAAGAACTACGACCTCACCGAAAGCTGGGACGGCGCCAATACGACGTTTTCGCCGTACCTCCATGTCCTCACGTCCCCTTTTGGAAACATCATCATTCCGTCGAAGACAGATTTGGACGACCGCTACGTCCAGGTGAGGGCGGCATGGACGCGGGACTCTTCGACAGGGACGTACGCCAAGAGGAAGTTCTCGGCTTGGTCAAAAGACAAGTTTGGTTGGTTCAACTGTGAAACGTACGTCACTGACGAAGGTGATGTCGAGGTAACTTGTGAAGGCGCGAGCGCACTGCGCGAAGCCGCACTGACGTACCCTGGCCAGCAAGCCGACTCGACCATCATTGAAAACCGTAGCTTTTTCGAGGTGGGCGGGGCCTCGGAGAAGTCGATCGCGTTTCGGCCGTACACCACGGCAGACGGTCAATCCTTCAAGATGATGGTGACGCTCAACCCGGTTACGCAGGAGATCGTCGGCCTGAGCGCTTCGACGAAGGATGCCGGGATGCCTGCCAAGCTGTTCGACTACGCGTTGCTTTCCGACGTGTCATCGTCGGCTGAGTTGGGCATTGACGAAAACGACGAAAACGACGTGAACGCCATCTTCTTGTATGGTGGTGTGGACCAGACGAACGTGGCGCTGCCGATCTGGTCGAACGACCTCTATGTCGCTTACAAAAACGGAGATGGCATCTGGGTTTGGACCAAGGCGGAATATGCCAACGAAGGTCCGCCCCCGACGAAAGACTCAAACGTCGTTTACGATCGGCATGCCAATCGATTGCTCACGTTTTTGGGCGTCAAAGAAGGCGGAGGCTCCGTTGGCGAGATCTGGACGTACGATTTCGATACGCGAACGTGGACGATGCCGCCGTCCGGGTTGAGCCCTGAGATACTCGAGGTGGTAGGTATTTCCTCGGGTAGCACGTTCACTCAGTTCGCCTTGATTCATGACAAGGTCAGCAACAAGTTGATGACTTTCGGAGGGTACCGTTCCGATTCCGGGCAACCCGTGGATTGGGTGCTGGAGCTTCCGTTGGGATCGTTGACCGACAGTCTGTATTCGATGAGCGACGGCGGGCCGGGGCCGAGGCGGGCAATGGCCTCGTACTGTGACGGCTATTCTGGCAAGGTCAACCTAATGGGTGGGATCGACGCATCTGGCGTCCGCCACAACGACCTCTGGGAATACGACGTTCGTGCCCACTCGTGGAGGAAAGTCGCCGATGACACGACCTACTTCCCGGGAGTGGCGCGAGGCCAACTTGTGCTGTCCAACACCGCCAACAGCTTCTACTATTTCGGCGGTGACAACGGGAGCGCGGTGCCCGATCCGACCGTCTACCGTTTCAACTTGAATTTCCTTGGCTGGCGGCCGATCATTTTCTGGCCAACCAGCGAAATCCAGTTCGGCCAACTGATCGAACGGACGTATGTACCCGAAAGCGCCAACAGGGTCGTGCTTCTGATGCCGCCGGAAACTGTTTATCCCGGCCAGTGGTCGATGGTGGCCATGAACGACGCTGCCGGCGGATTGGACGTCAAGGTCCAGGCCATCAAGACGGGAGCGGCGCTGGCGCAAGGCGTTTCGGCCAGTCCGGTCGAGTACTCGATGGTCTTGGGCCAGCCGGAAAGCCGCTATGAGATCAAGGTGATCCCTTCGGAAACGTACGACACTTCGCTTGAGAACCGCTACACCATGGAGGTCAAAAAGGCTCGCGTCTCACAGTCGAAGATCGGGAACTTCAAGTACGAGGGCAGTCTTCGCGACGTCGAGATGGCCGGGAAATACGGGTATGCGCTGGGCTCGCGGGGGCTCGAAATCCTGGATATGAACGACCCGGCGAGTCCCCAAAAGCTCTCCGAAGTCATCTGGGCGGGGTTGGGACGGGACGTAGAGATTCGCGGCGACTATGCATACGTAGCCAACGGGGTGCTCGGTCTGACAATAGTCGATCTGAAGGACAAGACGCGGCCGAAGGTGGTGGGCCAGGAGTTCCTGATGGGCGTCGCGCGGGAGGTGGCCCTTAGCGGTGTCGTGGCGTTCGTCGCGACCGGGATCTTCGGCATCCAGATCGTCGACATCTCGGACCCGACCGACCCGAGGTGGATGGACACGATTTGGAACAAGGATCTCACAACCGACCTTGCAGTGTCCGATGGCGTGCTCGCGGCGTCTGGGCTGATAACGAAGAAAGTCCGGCTGTTCGACATCGCGAACGCCGTCGGTATGCAGATCGCCGAGTACAAGGCGTCGGGCAAGACATCCGACCTCAAGGTGTACGTATTTCTTTAGTTCCGAGCGAAGACAGAGGGAGGAGGAGTACCGAGGTGAAATGATGCCTGCATCTGGCGCAAATACTGCGCGAAGGGTTTGTCTTGCTTCTTGAGCGTCCGGCAAATGCTCGCCCACGTCGAGACGGTCTCGCTCCCGCGCGGCGAACGTGTGCCGCCGGATATTTTTCTGGTCAAAACCAGCGACCGGATTTCCCGTTCGGCGTGGTTGTTGTC
>JACRCP010000084.1 GCA_016218965.1 Deltaproteobacteria bacterium
GCCGTGTCCGGCATCGCGCCGCCGCCGCAGAGGGCCCCGTAGAGGCGGAGCGGATCCGGATTGGCCGCGAGGGTCCGGACAAGCGACTGCACCTCGCCCTCCGCGGGGAGCGTCGGGCTCACGAGAGCCGCCTTCCGACGGCCTCGACGACGGGTCGCGGGCGCTGCATCAGCGACCGGAACGCTTTCATCGCGGGAAAGTCCTCCGGGACAAGTATAGGCAAACCAGCGACGGCGCGCAAGGGCTTCCAGGCCAGACAGAAGGTCAAATTTCACATGGGACGACGCCTTCACTGCTTCTCCGGTTCCGCCGCCGCAAGGAACCTCGCGCAAAGCGGCATCCAGAAACGTCGACACCAAAACCGCGCCAAGTCACCCTGGCCGCTTTTTTGAGTTTCTCCCACAGTGTCTTGCGGCTGATGCCGAGGATCTCCGCGCGGGACTTGATCAGGCGTCGCGAAGCCGGCGGCTGACGGCGAACGCCCCGCTTTTCCGAGGAAGAAAGAAGCCCCAAGGGTGTAAGAAATCACCCCGGGGTAAACGGGCACCCGCGCCCGGTTTGGAACCTGGAACGTTGGCCGGACCACGATTCCCTCAAATCCTTTGTGTTTTTCCGCCCCGACCACCCTCGGATCGCTTTCCCGCAGTTGGTCCGGCAAATGCGTAGTCCCGGTTGTTCGCGGGATCGTCGCGCCGTGCGGTATTTGACGGCGGGGAAAGGGAGAGGAAATGCAGCCGACGCGCCGCCCATCGTTTTTCGGCTCCATCGCGGGCAAATTCGTCCTGTTTGCGACGGTGGTGCTCGCGCTTGGCGCCTTGATGCTTCTGCTCACGTTCGGCGTCTCGATGCACGTCACGGAGGAAGCGGCCCGACTGGGCCTCGCCGGGCGGCTGCGGGCCGCCCTTCTGACTGCCGCATCGCACTTTCACTTTGTGGCCGCCAACGTGTCCCACTCGAGGACAGCCGCCCACGAGTCGGGAGCCCGGAGGGCGATGGGTGACTACGAAAAAGAACTCGGCCGGTACCTGATTGCGGACCCGGGCGCCGGGATCGAGCCGTTCCCCCAAGACCACGTCGGATTGCGCCGGCAGATCGCGCAACTCGCCGACGCATGGCGGGAGCATCAGCGTCCGTTTTTCGAGAATCTACTGAAGCAGCCGGCGACCGCGGCAGAGTCGTGCGCGAGATGTCATCAGATGACCTGGGGTACGATTGCCGCCGTGGAGTCGCTGGCATCGTCTATCGAATCGAACCACCGGGTTGAGATGGAAAGGGCGGCGAAGCTCAAATCGGGGTTGGTGGCGGTTTTCGTCGCGGTGACTCTTCTTATGCTCTTTTTCGGGTGGCGCCGGATAGTGGTCCCAATCACGCGCCTCTCCGCGGTGGCGGCGGAGCTGGGACGCGGGGACATGGATGTGCGCGCCGAGGCGGGCGCATCTGACGAGGTGGGCGTGCTGGCGGGGACGTTCAACGAAATGGCCGGACGCGTGCAGGCGCAACTTCGGGACCTCTCGCGCAGTTACGAGAACTTCAGATCGATTTTCGAGGGGACATCCGACGGTATCTTCATCACGGGGCCGACCGGCAAGTACCTCGACGCGAACCCGCGCGGCCTCGAGATGTTGGGGTACACTCTTGACGAGCTCCGGATGCTCGACATTTCGGCGATCGTGTGCCCCGACGACCCGCCGCCGCGTCTGGACGATCTCCGGGCGGGCAGGACCGTGGCGGCCGAGTTCCGCCTGCGCAGAAAGGACGGAGGGAACATCGATTCGGAGATCTCCGCCCGGGCGCTCCCCGACGGACGGCTCACAGCAATCGTGCGGGACGTCACCGAGCGCCGACGATCGCTCGAGCACATGGTCCATCTATCGAGTTTCCCCCAACTCAACCCCAACCCAATCGTGGAGGTGGATGGTCTCGGGAAGGTTACGTTCGCAAACGACGCGACGCTCAGACTGCTCGACCGGGCGGGCGAAACGGGCCGTGTCGAAGCGCTCTTCCCGCCGGACCTCGACGAACTGCTGGTGGATCTCGCGGCAGGGTCGAGCTCCGTTGTAGAGCGCGAGGTCGTGGTCGGAGGGGTTGTCGTCTTCGAACACGTTCAATTGCTGTCGGCACGCGCCACGGCCCGGATCTACGGGGTCGACATTACGGGGCTTCGCAGCGCCGAGAAGGCACTTCAGGACAGCGAGGAACGTTACCGGACGCTGGTGGACACCGTTCCCGAGGGGATCTCGATGGCGGATCCCGACGGAGTCATCGTGACGATCAACGCGGCGGGGGCCGAGTTGCTGGGCTACCCGCATCCGGATGAACTGGTCGGCAAACGCTGGCTCGAATTGATATCGCCCGCCCACCGGGCGGCGGCCGCCGTGGCGCTCGGCAGGCTGGCCGAGACCCGCACCGATCCCGGAGCCGAGTTTGATTTTGTCCGCGCGGACGGGACGACATTTCGCGCGGCGGTGAAGGCCGCCGTGGTCGCGGGGTCCGGCGACAAACCGGCGGGTTTTGTGGGAATCATGCGAGACGTGACGGAACGGACCAGACTCGAAGAACAACTGAGGCAGTCGCAGAAGCTCGACGCGATCGGCAAGCTTGCCGGGGGGGTGGCCCACGATTTCAACAACCTTCTTTCGGTGATCCTGAGCTACATCGGTTTCATTCTGGACGGGTTGCCCGGCGGCAGCCCGCTGCGCGTCGACGCGATCGAGATAAAAAAGGCCGGGGAACGCGCCGCGGCGCTTACCCGCCAACTCCTTGCGTTCAGCAGGAAACAGACCATCCATCCGCGCGACATCGCGCCGAACGACGCCATCACGGGTCTCGCAAAGATGCTCACGCGCCTCATAGGCGAGCAGGTCGAGCTGGGGCTCAGGCTTTCGGATGGCGTCGGGGACGTGCATCTTGACCCGTCGCAGCTCGAGCAGGTCATCATCAATCTGGCGGTCAACGCCCGCGACGCAATGCCCGGCGGCGGGCGGCTGGTGATCGAAACAGGCAATGCCGTGTTGGACGCCTCGCGCCTGGGGAATTCGACCGACGCCGAGCCGGGTGACTACGTGATGATCGCGGTATCCGACACGGGGGTTGGAATCCCGCGTGAAGTCCTGCCGCGGATCTTCGAGCCGTTCTTTACAACCAAGGAGATTGGAAAAGGAACGGGACTCGGGCTTTCGACGGTGTACGGGATAGTCAAGCAGAACAAGGGACATATCGACGTCGAGAGCGAACCGGGCCGGGGCACGACCTTCCGGCTGTTCTTCAGGCGTCTGCAGCACGCAGGCAGCGCCGGCGACGAGCGACGCGAGAACGCGCCCCGCAGGCAAACGGGGAAACCATTCTCCTCGTCGAGGACGACGCCGAGGTGCGCAGGGCCGTCGCCCGGATGCTCGAATCGGCGGGCTATGCCGTGGTCGAGGCGTCAAGCGGCGAAGACGGTCTGGCGCTGTACTCGACACGGAAAGACCGGATTGCGCTTGTAATAACCGACGTCATCATGCCCGGTATTGGAGGGGCAAAGCTCGCGGAAGCGCTCCAGACGCGGGACCCCGGCGTCAAGGTTCTGTTCGTAAGCGGTTACACCGACGACATGGTCGGGGAGCAGGGCATCCTTGGCCCCGAAGTAAAGCTCGTCAACAAACCGCTCGAGGAAATCCCGTTTCTGAAGACGGTTGCGACGATTATCCGCTCGCGGATTGCTGCCGCGGGGAAATGAAGGCGGGTGGAGGTTCGGGTGGGTCTTTGGCCGGGAAAGGCACGCAGGGTGGACGCTACCCCGGCCGTTTCTTGAGTTTTTCCCACAGCGTCTTGCGGCTGATGCCCAGGATCCCGGCGGCGCGGGATCTTGAGCCGCCGGCAGTTTTCAAGGCCTCTTCGATGCGCTGCATCTCGGCGTCGCGGACCGCGTCGGCGAGCGTGCCGGGTTCGGCTGCGGGAGGAAGCGGCTGCTCGGGCGGCAGGAACTCGTCGCCAAGGTGCGCCGTTTCGACGGTGTCGCCCGGGCACAGCGCGACAGCGCGTTCGACGACGTTCTTCAGCTCCCGGACATTTCCGGGGTAGTCGTGGCGATCGAGGGCGGCTGCCGCCTCTTTCGAGAACGCGCGCGCGGGCCTGTGCATCCTCCCGGCGGCCGCGGCGAGAAAGTGCGCCGCCAGGACGGTCACGTCGCCATGCCGCTCTCTGAGCGGAGGGAGCGCCAGCGGCAGGACATTGAGGCGGTAGAAGAGGTCTTCGCGGAACCGGCCTTCGGCCGCCGTTGTGTGCAGGTCGCGTTTGGTCGCCGCAACGATTCTTGCATCGACACGGATCGTCTCGACGCTGCCCAGTCTTTCGATCTCGCGCTCCTGGATCGCCCGGAGGACCTTGGCCTGCGCTTCAATCGGCATCTCGTCGACCTCGTCGAGAAACAACGTCCCGCCCTGCGCCGCTTCGAACTTCCCGACCTTTTTGCGGTCGGCACCCGTGAAGGCCCCGCGCTCGTGACCGAAAAGCTCCGACTCGATGAGATTCCCTGGGATTGCGGCACAGTTGACCTTGATGAGCGGCCGGTCGCGGCGCGGGCTTCTTGCGTGGATCGCCTCGGCGACCAGCTCCTTCCCGGTCCCGGTTTCGCCGCGCACGAGGACTGTCGCGTCGGTGTCGGCCACGGTGTCTATGAAGTTGAAAACAAGGCCCATCGCGCGGGACACTCCGACCATCCCGCAGCAGATTCCCTGTCTTGTCATCCGCTCGATCCGCGAGTCGTCGCGGCTCGCCGCGCGGACCTTTGCGTACCGATCAATCAGGCCGACAAGCGCCGCCGTCTCGAAGGGTTTGGTCAAAAAATCCCGGGCGCCGAGCTTCATGGCCTCAACCGCGGCGTCGATCGTTCCGTAGGCCGTGATCACGACCGCATCGGTATCCCGGCCGAGGCGGCGCATCTCGCGGAGCACCGAGAGGCCGTCGGCGCCGGGCATCCGGAGGTCGATGACCGCGACATCGAACGGCTCCGCGGCGAGCATCGCAATCGCTTCGTCGCCGGTCGATGCGGCTTTCACCTCGTAGCCGGCGCGCCTCAAGCTGTCGGAGAGCGGTATCCGCATGAGCGGTTCGTCGTCGGCTATGAGAACTCTGATTGCCTCAGGCATCCGGCTCCGCCTCCGCAGCCGCAGGTTTGTTCGCGGGGAGATACACGTCGAAGACCGCGCCGCCGCCCGGGGCGTCCGACACCTCGATCCGACCGCCGTGCTGCTCAACGACGCTTAAGCTCACCGAAAGTCCAAGGCCCGAACTGCCGCCGGTCTTGGTGGTGAAGAACGGGTCGAAGACCTTCCCTTTCAGTTCGTCCGGAATGCCGGGCCCGCTGTCGCGCACGCGAAGCCGGCAGAAGCCGCGATTTCGGGAGGTCGTGACCTCGACGCGGCCGCCGCCGGGCATCGCCTCCATCGCGTTCAAGAGGAGGTTCGTAAGCACCTGGGCGACCCTGTGCGGGTCCGCCCTGATCGCCGGGAGGGCCGGTTCGAGGGCGGTTTCCACCCGGACGCGGGCGCGCTCGAAAGGCGCGTGCACGAGGGCGAGCACCTGACCGACGACGGAGTTGATATCGACGTCGCGGACCTCCGGTTCGTGCGCGCGTCCGTAGTCCAGGAGGTTCTTGACCACGCGCTGGGCGCGGGACACTCCGTCGGCCATCAGCGCGTAGTACTCCCGGCGGCGTTCCGGATCCCCGTCGTCGGCGCGCAGGTTGTCTACGCAGTGCAGAACGCCCGAGAGCGGGTTGTTGATCTCGTGCGCGACGCCGGCCGCGAGCTGGCCCACGGCGACAAGCTTCTCGGTGCGCATCATCTGGACGTGGGTGTCGTGGAGCCGCGCGGTGACCTCGTTTATGCGCGCCGCGACGTCTCCTATCTCGTCTTCGCCGGCGGCGATCTCCTCGCGATGGACTCCCGGTTTGAAGCGCTGGAGAGCGGAAACCACACGTTCGAGCGGCCGCAGAAGGAAACCCGTGAAGCCGTACGCCCCCGCTGCGCCCAGCACAACGACTACCACCGTCATGAGGAGAAGGTCCCGCCTGACCATCGCAACGCGCGTGAGTATCTGGCGGTCGCTGACGCCCAGGCGCAGGACGCCAAGCCGGCCGCCGTGGATGCCCACGGCGAAGTCACGGAAATTCTGGCCCAGCGCCGAGACGTGACGCTCGCGGTATTCCTCCCCGGGACCGAGGCGATTGATGCTTCGCAGCTCCTCGGGGAACGCCCCCTTGAACGTGTGGACAATGACGCTGTGCGCGGGGTCCATGATGAAGGCGTACGTCAGGTTCGGGTCCGCGGCCACGAACTTCGCGAGGAGGTCCTCCAGTCTCACGAGGTCCTGGTAGAGCGTGAGGTCCACGGACTCGGCAGCAAGGTACCTGGCGGTCGCGAGGGCCTTGTTGTCGAGGTCAACCTCCATCTCGCGGAGAACGCGGCGCTCAAGGTACACGCGGTTTGCGATCCCCAGCAGGATGATCGCCCCCGAGATGATCAGCGCGAAGCGGAGCTTGAGCGACAGGCGGGGCCTGAAACGCGATTTGGCGGAGTCGGGTCTCATTTTTTTTCGACCGTTTTTAGCATCTCCCTTATCGGGAAGTAGTCGGCGGGCTCCGCCGGGGCGAAGCCGTCGAAGCCGAGGGGTTTCAGGCGCGCGCGTCCTTCTTCCGAAGCGCCCATTCCGAGAAGGACGTTTCTCATCCGGGCGCGGACGTCCGCGGGCACGGCGACCGGAGCGACGACCGGCGGCGTCGCGAAGTCCGGCGATGTGTCGATGATCCTCAGTTTGCCCCAGTACGGGCTGCCGGGGACCACGATGGCGCGGTAGACCAGTTCGTGGACGGCGGTCCCGTCGGCAAGGTGCCGGTAGACCGCGAGGATCGAGCGGTCATGCGAGCCGGTGAAGATCGTACCCGAAAAGAAAGACGCCGGTTCCTCGCCCGCCTCGGCGAGCAGCCAGCGCGGGTAGATGTGGCCGGTGTTCGACAGTTCGTCCGAGAACGCAAAACGCGCGCCCCGGAGGTCCGAAAACGTTTTGTACGGCGTCTTGTCGCGCACGATGATCACCGAGTGATACACCGCGCGGTCGTTGACCACGGGGACGGCGATCAGCTCGACCGGCGCGTCCTCGGGCAGCGCCGCATAGGTGCCGGAGCAGACGAATGCAAGGTCGATTTCCCCCGCGAGGAGCAGATCGTTTATCTCGCGGTACGTCCGCCGCTGGATGAGCCTGTACGGTTTTCCGAGCGAATCGGAGATGTATCTCAAGATCCCCTCGTACGATTCCCACGTCACCGCCGGGCTGACCATGGCCGCCAC
>JACRCP010000079.1 GCA_016218965.1 Deltaproteobacteria bacterium
ATCAGGCTCAACGGCCGGGTGAACGGTGGCCGGAGCGTTCCTTCAGAGAGACGCCGACCCGGCGCCTTGGGGTAATCTTTTCCCCACAGGCGTCCAACTCCTCCACCTATTACCAGTTTTCAACAGCGCGAAAGGCTCGTAACACGGCGCCTGCCGGCTCATCTCGATTTCTTCATCCAGTATTCGCGGAACGATCGGAGCCGGGGCAGCGATTCGCGGTCCTTGACGCGGTTCGTGGCCGCCTTGCTCGCTATGATGTCGTCGAACCGCTCTATGCCGTCGGGCGCGAAGACGAGGTCGAGATCGAAGGGGCCGTTCTTGAGTTGAATGAAATCCTTGCCGCGTTCGATCTCCGCGGCTTGCGCGTCGGTCAAGGCAAAGCCCAGTTCGCGCAACGCCGTGACGAGCGCGGCCCCGTTGTCGGGTGATCGCTCGACGAAAAGATCGGCATCCTGGGTCGTATCCGGAAAGCCCAAAAGGATCGCGCCTGACTTGCCGATGAAGAGAAAGCGCACATGGTTGCGGCGGAACGCGTCGCGCACCTCCTCGGCCTGCCGGTATTCAAACGCGGGCATAGCCGAGCCACTCCGGCAGGTTCGCCTCGCACCAGCGCCGGTAGTCTTCGGTCGTGTCAAAGGAACGGAAACCGGCATCGTCGAGCACGGGCTTGTACGTGCGGATGAAGGCGTACCTCCAACGGACGCGGAGGGGCCGGCGCGCCGCCGCGTCGAATTCCTCCCGCCACTCGGCCGGAATGTTGATTTCTGCGGCGCGGTCGTTCATGCAATGATTCTACGATGGACTCCCCCGCCTGTCCACTGTCCGCAGTGCGTGCGGCGGAATTTTCCCGGCAGAATCGGGCACTCCTGCTCGGCGCAGAGCGTTTCGACAAGATCCATGTCGTCGAGCGGGACCCATTTTAAACCTGGCACCGGACTCGCCCGTCACTCGCAAACGCCCCAGCCGCCCCAAGGTCCTATCTCGTTACATTTCTGGCTCACCGGATCAGGACACTCCACACTGCCGTCCGTCTTACACGTCGGAGTGCACGTCATCGCATCCGCCCCCATCCCGAAGCATTGTGTCCCGTTTTCACACTCGTAAAACATCGCGCAGGTCGATCCTGATTTCGCAGTCCCTTCCGGCGCGCACACGAAAACGAAGTAGTGCCCGCCGTCGGATTGGGGAACCCATCCGGCGCAGCAACGTTTGCCGGTCCCGCAGCTCTCGTAGAGGACCGCCACATCGCACGGTTCATAGCACGTGAGGGTGTAGGTGTCGGGCGGTGTGAACGTCTCGAGGTAACAGACGCCGGTCGGTTCGGTCCCGCCTTCGGGAACACAAGGATCAGCGACGTTTCTGCCGGTGCACGAGTTTGTCATCCCGGCGTCCTCCCCGCCGGCGTCCGCCACGCCGGCATCGGCGGTTCCCCCGCTCCCGCAGTTGATCTGAATCGTGCATCCGAAGTTCGTGGCCTGCTCGCGGTCCTGAAAGACGGTGGTGTCGAAGCTCTCGTGGCAGGTCCCTTCGATGTCTTCTCCGCAGTAGGCCGACGCGAAACCCGAGCACTGCGCCGCGTCGGGCCATTGGTCGCACCCGCTGATGGGCGTCAACGTGACGCCGGAATCGCCGCACAAACAGTTCTTCGCCGCAGTGCCACCGCAGCCCTTGCCGCTGCATTCGCCGCTGTTGGTCGTGTAGATGAGGCTTTTGGTCTTCGGCGTCCCGCTCCTGCCGCCCTCGTCCCTGAGAGCGGCCCGGAGCGTGATCGTCGAGGTGGCGAGCGCCGACGTTTTATAAGAGAGCGCGCGAAGCGCGCGTCCCAACCGCCCGGCCTTTTCCGACAGTTTGGACGGATCGAACTTCACCGTCAGCACGGCGTTCCCGTCCATACCCGCTTCTCCGCGCGCCGGCACCTCGACGTACGACGTGCTGTTGTCGATCTGAAAGAGAACCGCCTCCACCGCCGCCGCCCCGGCGTGGTAGGTGACGGTGACGTCGAATGTCCTGTCAGGCCCCACGCGGTCGGGGGCCTCTATCGAAATCACCTGCGGGGCCGAAATGTCGGAACTTCCAAGCGGGATGTTTCCGGCGATCGGTGACCCGGCGCCATTCACCTCGATCGCCGCCTGAAGTTCCTGGGTCGTCGGCGCGACCTCGGCCGCTTCCTTGATCGCAAGTTCCCACACCACGTAGTTCCCCACCGCAACATCGGCATCGTGAAGCGCGAGCCTGACCTTGAACGACTTCCCGACCAGCTCGGGGTCGCCCTTGAACGTGCCGGCCAGTCGCAGGACCAGCGCCTCCGGGTCGAGCGCCGTGTCTATCTTGAGGAACTTGTCCGCCTTGTCGACGTAGACGACTGCCCCGGTCACCGCGCGAGGATCGGCAAAGTTGGTGTTGAGCGAGACCGCATAGGCCTGCCCCGCGGCAAGAGCCGCCGGCGCCTGAACGCCGGTCACCTGCGCGTAGTCCGGATTGTCCGCGTGGTCTTCAGGTGGCGTTCCTTCGACCACCGTGCCGCCTTCGAAACCCAGCGAGTCGGTGAGCTTGTTGGCGAGCGCCTTGGCGATGTCCTCCTCGCTTTGCTCCTCATCGCACGAACAGGCGGCCGGGATGAACAGCCAGCACGCCACGCTCGACAACGCCACGATCGTCCAGATGTGTTTCATGTCCGCCGCCCTCCCTGATTTTTGGATCCCGAATTCCGAGTCCCCGGGTCCTGAGTCCTGACCCCAAATCCCAAATCCCAAATTGCATCCCGCCTGCGCTTACCAGTAGTACACCACCCCCGCCGACGCCGCGATACCGTGCTGGACCTGACGGACGGGGAACGTGTCGCCGTACTTCACGGCACGCGGCTCGGTGCCTTTTGCCGTCACGACGCTGTAGTTGATCTGATCGGAGACGAACAACGCGTCGAGGTCGTTCACGCCTTTGAAAAGATACGTCAGCGTGTAACGTCCCTCGACCTTGATGCCCAGGTGGTGCGTGAGGAGCCACTCGACGCCGGCGCCGGCGACGACATCGAGCCCCAGCGACGAGATGTCGGCTTCGGGCCTGCCGGCAATCTCCAGCTTGCAGCGCGCCTTCCCGTCCACCGAGACCTCGACCGCCGGGGCGACGCATCCGCCGTCCGGCACGTCGGAGAGCATTCCGAGCTTTTCGTCCGAGAACGAATATTTTTGCCACGAGACGCCCAAGCCGAGGATTCCGAACGGAAGGAAGCGGCCCGTTTCGGGCACGAACTTCGCCCCGAGGTCGAAAGGGATCCGTGTGGCCCGGTAGTCGAGCGTCGTGGTGTTGATCGAGGCCCTGTCGCCCGAC
>JACRCP010000077.1 GCA_016218965.1 Deltaproteobacteria bacterium
CCGCCCGCTTCTACCCTCGCAAATTCTACGCCTCGGCCCAGCACTTGGCCCGCTGCTCGCGAACCCGGAACGTTCGCGCGTCTCGTGGCTCGAAGGCGCCGGGACAGCACTTGCACCGTTAGGTTAGTGCTCATGCCCCCTTGCCCCCCTTCGGATATTGGACCGAGAGCGGAACCGGCACAGGCAGCGTCGATGGCAAAAGGTCAGTACAACCCGGCGGGAGCGGATAGCCGTTCGACACGACAAGCGGCGAATCCTCCGAGATGAGCGCGCAAGCCTTCTGCTGCTTCGCCGCGTCAGAGAGCCAGATGTACTCGTGCCGCAGCATTCCCAGGATTGTCGAGCCTGGGATGAACGGATGTGTTCGCAGCAAGTTCCCCGCCTGCGAGCCGACGGTGAAGCACACCGCCTCACACGCCTCCCAGCAGAGGCGCAAACGGATGGCGCTAGAATTCTGCTTTGCATCGGGCAAGACAAGCCTATGCGCTTCGAGTATGTCCTTCAGCGGCAATTGTAGCCGCACAGCACCCAATCCCCTGCGACGATGCCCCCCGAGTTCGCGGAGATTTTTCAGCGCGTCTTCGATGAACCGCCGGGCAGATTCCGCGACCTTGTCGTCCCTGCATCTGGCCGAAACGGTGCCGTGGAGAGTGATGCCGTCAACGCCACACTGAATGTTCCGCAACGAGTGCTGCTTCGCCCTGCCTGTCTCGGGATCGACGGCCGTTTGATTGTGTACGATGAACAGGTCGTCGCCAGCGACCGTCGGCCGCAACGATGAAACGAATAGTGAATCGCCTTCGGCAAACTCGAATAGGACGTGGAAAAGTTTCTTCTTGTCGGCCCCGTCACCGAGCGTGTAATGGGGCGAGTCGCAGAGCCGTCTGGCGCTTTCCCGAAGAAGCCCCTTGACGGTGTCATCCGGCACAATGGGCACACGGTATCCGCCGACCTCCTCCCACCGCTGTCCTGCATCGTATTCACCCGCCTTGCCAACCCCGCTTCCGGTGTGGAATGGCTCGAGGGTCAGGTACTGGTACTCGATTGTGAACCGTTTCATGCCAAATGCCTCTTCCCGTTCACTGGCGCTGCCGCTGGTGTCGTCACATCGAGTAGCTCGATCAAGTCTATCCATTCCGTGAACCACGCCGTGGGGTTCTCGTTTTCACCTTCCGGTTTCCACGCGGGCGCAAGCTGCGCCCGGACATCTTTGCCGATCTCTTGAACCAACATCTCCGCCTCTTCCCGGCCTCTCCCAAACGCGGAGGCGAGCGTTTTCAGCTTGTTTCGTGCGACCTTGGCCCGTCCCTCGATGGCCATTGAGCCCACTGCGCGCGCCCGTTGGAGGAGATCGTCAAGGCTTGCTGTGCCAGAACCACTTAGAATGGGATACGGTCTCTTCGTGAGAGTGAGCGTCTCTTTGTGACCATCCACGGTCCACGCCCGGTGGAACTCCCGCCGCTTTATCTCCGGAAGATCAGTTACCGTCGCATCATGCATCACGTACCAGTCGACCGCCGAGTACTCCTTGCGGGCGCAGTCGGCGAGTTGCTCCGCGAGGGCACACGCAGCGGCGAACGGATACTTCAACGGCACGATCGCCACCCCGGCCTTGAAAGTCAGAGGGCCGAATTCGCCAGCCCATCTGTGCAGGGATTCTGAGTGGGTCGGATATTTCGGTTCCGCTACCACTCCGTCACCCAAAAGCTCTCGATGACGTTTCGCATACTCGATGAGCACGTCGAATACATCTTCCGCACGGAGGACCATAAGCATGTCGTCGCCGGCAATCATAAGCGTCTTGAACGGGAGTGGTCCCTTGCTCGACTGGTATTTGTTGTGAAGCACTTTGCGCGCGGCATCAACTATCGCGACGCGATTCAGGATGCGTGCCCTCATGAAGAAGGCTTCGGGGTACAAGGCCATCTCGAAAAACCCGCCTTTCCCGTCCCGGTTCTTCTTTTTCATGTACTCCTTGAGCCCAACGCCCATCCGATTCCCATCCACAGTGATTACGGCGAGGTACCGTTTGAGCGTCTTCGGCGGGAAGAATTCCTCAAAACTCCACGGCGTTTTGAAGGCCCCCCCCTCTTCGCGTTGGTACACAAGGCGATCGACGGCCTCAGCGACACCACCGGCTCCGGAGTTGGACATCATGAATTTTGCCCTTCGCCCGGCGGGGCTTTTTCGTGGCGGTTCTGAGTCTGATCGTGATTCTTCCATCTCATCTTCGGCAATCTCCTGCCCCGTATAGGCGCAAACACCCCCGAACGGCAGACGGAGCGGGATGCTGGCCTGCGCCGCGGGGGGCGCAAATTTCAGCTTGCCGAGCGCCTGCCGAACCGCGCGATCGAAGTCCGCAAACGGGGCCGTTGAGTCAATCGCACTGCAATGTACAGCCACGTTGAGCCCAGGAATCGCACTTGGCGATAGGGTTTCAATGACGGTTTTCAATGCCGCCGCGTCGTCTTCGCGCTCAAGTACCGCCTCGAAATGACCGCCGGTGCACGTGATGATTCCTCGGGCGAGCTTGTCAGCGGCGTCGGCTTCGAAAGATTGCCCTTTGAGCAGCTTTTTCTCCATCTTGAAGAGATCAAGGATCAGCTCTATTGCAGGGCCGGTGAAAGGCCCTGCACTTGGGCAGTGGGGACAGGTCCCATACAGCACAGTGTAGAACCCAGCGTGCGCTCCATTGGCGGAGGCGATGGCCTTGAGCTTGGGGATTGCAAGGAGGTACTTCTGGATGAACTGCGACTCCACGGCGACGTGAACCTGCATCTGGCCTCCTCCCGCGCTATTCGTCCAAAGTTGTGACAAACGGGATGTTAACATAGTTGATTCTCCAAATCATCGGAAAAACCGCAGGGCAGCGGTGGCTCAGCGCCGGTGAGAGCCCGGGCCGGATTCGATGGTTGCGGCCGACCGGTTCCCGGCGTGTCACGCCTCCGTCAGGGGCCGCGCGTCCAGAATTTGTCGGGGAGCTTCTATCTCCCGAGTATCAGGTTCTCGGGGGCGCGGACGGCCACGACGCGGCCGCGGGCGCACAGCTCTCCCTTGGCGAAAAGCTCGCTTGAGACGACGATCTTTCGGCCCTTGACCTCCTCGACCTTCCCGCGCACGACGAGCTCGGCATCGATCGGCGTGGGCCGAAGGTAGTCCACGTGGAGCGACGCCGTGACGAAACGCAATTCGGGCGCCGTGCCAAGCTCGCGCCCCTCTGCACGGTACGCGGCCGCCGCGGCGGTGCCGGTGGAATGGCAGTCAATCACCGAGGCGATGAGGCCGCCGTAGACGTAGCCGGGGATGGCCGTATGGTGCGAAAGCGGCGTAAACCGCGTGACCGACTCGACGCCGTCCCGGTACGTCTTGAGCTTCAGGCCGTGCTCGTTCAATCTACCGCAGCCGTAGCAGTGCGCGGCCCAGTCGGGGTACACGTCCTGAAACGCGATCTTTCCGTCATTCATTTCGGCACCCCTTTGTGCCCCCCTTTCGGGCGCATTCTGGCGCGAGCGCGCGCTTTCGGTCAAGCCCGATCTGTGGCAGAATGCCTGTCATGAACGGAGACAGGGCGTCAGGCGCAGGAAACACCGGGAGGACACGGATGAGGACGAAAAGAAGCAGCAGGCCCATCGTGCGGCTCGCCGCGGCGGCGTTCCCGCTTACTTTGGTGTTCGGGTTTTGGGGGTGCGAAAAGGAAAAGCCGCCGGCACCCCGGCCCGCGCGGCAGCAACCGCTTCAGCCCGACGGCACCACCGCCCGAAAGGTGACTTCAACCCTGGATCGCCTCAAGGTCCAGATGGACCTTTCAGCCGTCCGTGCCGGCCTCCGGGCGTGGCACTCCGGCAATGGAACGTACCCCGGCTCGATCGGCAACCTAAATCTCGAGGGCTTGAGCTACCCCGCCGACCTCGCGTACGACCCCGCAAGAGGCACCGTCAGGAGCCTCACGTATCCGGAGTTGTAAGGGTTCACGCAAAAATAAGTTCGCATTTATGGGCGTCGAGGCGCCCGTCCGGCGAGGCGCGCGGAGCGCCGCGTACCAGAGGTACGTAAGCGACGCGCAACGAAGCCGGACGGGATGGATCGGCGGTCAGAAATGTGAAGTTATTTTTGCGCGAGCCCTAAGAGCGAAGGACGACCGACGACTGACGACTGACGAAAAAGGCGGAATCACAACAGGCCGGATGTCCGTTCGCGGCCGCCCGTCCCAAACGTCGCTTGCGGATCGTGAGTCTTAGTACAGCTTCCCGCAAGTAAGTGCCCACCTCGCTGGTCACTCACTTGCGGGGCGCTGTACTTAGGCCGAAGGTCAGGGCAGGAGGCGGTCGACGGACACTTCGACCTCGCGGTCCACGCCTTCGTTTGACACGACCAGCGTCCGGGTTTCGCCCGGGACGCCGCGGAGTTCGAGTCGCAGATCGTCCAGGCCTTTGCCTTCGACGCCCTGCCCGTCGATCGCGCGGAGTACGTCGCCCGCGGAGACTCCCTTCGCCTCCGCGTCCGAAGGTGAAAACACCATGTCAATCACGACCTCGCCACCCTCGCGCGCGATCTCGACGCCGACGCGGTCCCATTCACCGGCGGGGACGTGCGGGAGGTCGTTGTACGAGTAAAACTCCCAGCGGCCGGCCGCCACGTCGATCGCGGTGAAGAAACGGCGGTAGAACGGGTAGCCCAAAAACCCGTCGACAGCAACGCCCAGCGCGTCGAACACCGGCCGCAGGTGATGGTCGTCCGGCACGACGACGGCCCACGTCCCTTCGGCGACAGCGCCGCCGACGTCGATTGATGTGATTCTGACTATCGTCGCGGGGTCCGAGCCGTAGCTCGTGTACCACAGGTATCCCGAAAGACCGGAGTCGAGAAGCGACGGCTCCACGAACGACCGGGTGAGGATTGTCACCCCCGAGCCGGTGTCGGCGATGAGGCGCGCCGTCTTCCCGCCGACCCGCGCCTCCACGAGAGGGATCCCGAGGTTCCCATCGACGACGTATGGGACAACAATCCCTTCCTCCGTCGAAAAACCCGGCGGCGCTTCTTCGGGCGCTGTCTCGGTGACCACGGCGGCCGAGGTCCTGTAGTCAAGGCCGAAGTAGAGCTCCGAGAAGATGTCCTGACCGATCAAGCCGTGGATGGAGATGCCGATGTGGTCTTTGGCCTCCGTCAGATCTGCGGCGAGCACCTCGTAGTCCGAAAAGACGTTCCCGCTGCCGAAGTCGATCGTGATGACGCCGACCCCGTTCTGCACGTTGCGCAAAAGCGTCGTCTCGACGGCGGTGCGGACAGCGCCTGTGTCCACGACCAGAAGGAATGGCCCGGCGTTCCCGTCGAGATTGACGGGATAGAGGACCTGCCCGTCGATCGGAATCGTCACAGGCACAAGCGGGGGGTACGAGCCCGCATCCGCGACACCGGCGTCCGGCGGTTTGCCTCCGCCGGAATCCGTCGGGATGTCCGCGTCCGGTGCACCGGTGTCAGCGGAGATGTCGTTCGAGTCCGAACTGATCGTGCTTGAGGCGCCGTCGCAACCGGCGAGAAAGAGGATGGCGACAAGGCAGGCGAAGACAAGCGGAAGTCGAAGTATGCCCTGCCGGGTGCCACGGACAACCTTGGGTTGTCCGTGTGCCTCGGTCCCGAGTCCCGCACGGACAAGCTGAGCTTGTCCGTGGCACCCCCTGAACGGGTTCGCGGCGGAGGTCACTGGCAGCACGGGAGCTCGGCGGGCATCACGGCGCAAAGGTCCGTGATGTCCCTCGGATCCACTATGTCCATGCTCCCGGAAACCGAGAAGCTCCCGCCCTCGATCTGCGTCACGCCCTGGACCGCCCCGAAGGTGAGCGAGCCGCCTTCACCCCAGCCCAAAAGGCAGATCTGCTGGGCGGTGATGTGCTTGATGACCGCCGCCATCGCCTCGGGGCCGACTTGCCAGACGGAGCCCTGCGTCACTGCGCTGTCGGGGTCGAAATCCACCTTGACGCTGTATTGGGGCGAGGTGACCGAGATCATGCTCATCTGCGTGAGCGAGAGGATCGGATCGCCCGACGCGTGGCTCCCGAAGTACATCTTTTCGGCGTACGAGGCGATATCGACCCCGCCGACGGTCCCCGTGATGCAGTACTGTTGGACGAGGTCGGAAAAGTGCGAGGCCATGTACGTCATGTTCGAGATCTTGCTCGCATCCAGGACATACGAGACATCGCAATTCACGGCGAGCGTTCCCAGAAGCGTTGCCGTCCCGGCGTCGGTGGTGCTCGCATCGTGGCCGGCGTCGTGCGGCGTCCCGGCGTCATGTCCCGCGTCCCCGGCGGCATCAACGGGCATTCCGGCGTCGTGCCCGGTATCTTCCGCGGTCCCGGCGTCTTGTCCGGCGTCGTAAGGCGTTCCGCCGTCGTCGCCCGCGTCGGACGTGTCGGACAGATCGGACGCATCCGCCGGATGGGACACGTCCGTCCCCGTCGCGTCGGCCGCCGTGGCGTCTTCGGACGCGGTTCCCCCATCGTCGGTCCGGCCGCTGTCTTCTGCACCCACGCCCCGGTCTTCCGTCTGCCCGCCGGCTTCACCACTCCCCGGTTCAGTGACGGTGGAGCCGCAACCCGCAGCGGCGAAAAACAGAAGGCCTGTCACGATCGCGGCGTTTCTCACTTCACACCTCCGATCTTATTCAGTCCCTGAACCGCGTCAGTCTTCCCAGCATGCCGCCCAGGCCGCGCGTCACGGTCGAGACGGCGTCGCGAACCCTTTTGAGTGTAGCGCTGTCGAGCTGCGTGATCATCAGCATGATCTCCATGATGATGTGCGACGCCCGAAGAATCTCCTCGAGCAGGCGCAGGCGGTCGCGCGCAAACGACGAGACCGTCTGGTCGCCCTGCGCCTCCTTGAGGCGCGCCGAGAGCGCCTCCATCCCGGGGATCTCGCGTTCGCGCAGGACGCGGACGGTCATTTTCAGCGGATTCAGCTCGGGCCTCCAGAGCGGCCGGCCGGCGAAGGAATCGTCCCTCGAAACAGACCCCCATCGTTCCATCTCGGCCATGCACGCCTGTACCTTTTTGGGCGTCACCTTGAACGTCTTGCCGATCTCTTTGACGTCGAGCGGCCTGTCGCTCATGAGGAGGGCCGTCCAGATCCGGCCGAGCAGCGGGTCGAACCCGCTGTGCGAAATGAGCTCGCCTATCTGGTCGGCCACCGCGGAAAGCGACGGCGGAAACACGCCCGGGCCGGCATCCTGTTTCTTCTCTTTCATGCCGCAAGACTACACGGCGTTTGCCCGGAAATCCAGCCCAACGAAGTTGTGGGGTGCGCTGCATAACCCCGGCCTTGGAGCCGCCCGGACGCGACCCGGTTGCGCAGTAGCGGCATTTTCGGGCAACCACCGGGCGCCTGGACAGGCGCCCGCACACGGGGACGCATCCGAAAATGACGCGGAGGCGCTGCCGGGGAGCAAGACGGGCGGCCCCCCCGATGAGACGCCGCGCAAGCTTCGAATCGAGATCCTGAGCTGTCGTTCGCCGACGCCCGGGCAGCCGTCGCATCAACACGCAAACAGCGCGCCCGTCAGTTGAACGTCGCTGTGAAGAGCACCTTCACGCCGCTGTAGTTGAAATCGAGGTTCTGCCCCTGCGTGTGCGCGTAGTCTCCCTGCAACGCGGCGCCCATCGCCCAGTTGTCGGACACCCACCATTCCTTGCCGACCGAAAGGTAGGCCGCGATCCCGCTGCCGGCGTTTACACCGTCGGGCATGCCGTGGCGGCCGCGACCGTCCCAGTCTTCGTCGACCGTGTCGGGGTCCATGATCAGAAGCCAGCTCGAGGCGAGCCCCACCGCGCCGGACACGTACACGTTCTGCGGCATGAAGTAGTACGTCAGCCCGCCGCCGAACGCCCCCGTGCCGAACTGCGTGAAGGCGTTCGAAGTCTGCCTGGGGTTGTTGCCGTTGCCCCACACGTCGCCGTGGAATATCAGGTTCTCGGCGACCACGCCTCCGAGCGAGATCGAGCCGCCGAACTTGGACCCGTCCCCGGAGGGGTTGTTCACGACTCCCACGGACGGCGGCGCCGTTGCGACCCCTGTCCCCTGATACGACCCGAAGCCCGGCCCCAGCGCAAACCGGAGGAACAGGCCGTCATGTTTGCGCGCCCCTTCGTCGGGGACGTGCCGGTGGCTGTGGAACCAGCCGAAGCAGTGGTGGTGGCAGCCTTGGTGCCCGTCCTCGTCGTCGACGTACGGCGGCTCGGGCGATGGGGCGGGGCGGCGGGGCTTTTTTTCCTGTTTTTTGGGCGGAATCCGTGTGTCATCGTCGAGCGGCTCGGGCCCCGCGACGGGATCTGCCTTCACGGGTGCTGTCTTGGAACGCTCTTCGGCGGCCGCTGTCAGGGCGACAGCGGCAACAGCAGCAAAAAAGAACAGGGCAAATACGATCCTTCTGGCTCTTGAGGTCTTCATGCAAGACCCTCCTTCCGAAGTTTCAAACACCGGCCGGGGTTCAAAGTGTCACCCGCCTTGAAAGGGGTCTTGAAATGGCCTATTGTCATTCCATGACGAACAACGCCGAACGCAGAAAGTGGAAGAGGGTGCCTGCGGGGTTCGACGTGTCGTACCGGATCGGCGAGCAGAGCGGTGTGGCTGAGGCCATGGACATCTCGACCGGCGGCCTTTTCGTCGTCGTTGACCCTCCGCCACGGATTGGAGACCGTGTCTATCTTACTTTTCTGCTCCCGGGCGACGAACCGACCACGGCGATAAGGGCAATCGGTGAGGTCGTCAGGACCGTGGCGCCTGCGGCGTCCAGGCAGGGCGGCTGCGGCGTTTCGATCGTTGCGATGCCGCTGGAGGCCAAGAGGGTGCTTGCCGAGTTCATCGAGCGGGCCTCCGTGGTCACGCTTGAGCATGCCGACCTCGGGGGACTCAACGGGACCATCCTGGAGATCGAGGCCAAGACCAAGTAGATGCAGAGCGCAGACCGCCACCGGCGTTTCCCTTTTCGAAGGACATTTCAGGTGGCCGTCCTGGCCGCGTTTTCGGTGCTTCTGTACCGGGCGACTTGGCCGCTCGACACCCACCTCCGGCTCAAGCTGTTCCTCGAGATCGACCCGTTCTATTCGCTTGTGTCGATGTTCGCCGCGAGGGTCTTCGTGGCGGGGCTTCTCCTCTCACTCGTGACCGTGGCGGCCTCGCTCGTCTTCGGCAGGGTCTTCTGCGGCTACGTTTGCCCCATGGGCTTCGCCCTGGACATTGCGGACAGGCTGGGGGGAAAAAGCCTTCGCACGCGGCCTGAGAAGGAAAACTACGAACGCGGGCGTGGGATTGGCGTCAAGTACTGGGTCCTGGGCGCGTCGGCCGCGGCCGCGGTTTTCGGTTTTTCGCTCGTGTTTCTTGCCGACCCGCTCTCGATCTTCACGCGCTTCGCCGCGCTCGTGGCCTACCCGTTTGCGGTCCTTGTCGCCAACGCCGGCCTGACCGCCATCCGCCCCGCGGCCGACGCGCTGGGATTTTTGAACCTCTCCCATGCCCACTTCATCCAGCCGGTCTTTGACGCCAATCTCTTCACGGCGTTGTTGTTTGCCGGCCTCTTGGCGCTCAACTTCTTCGCGTACAGAGCATGGTGCCGGTATGCCTGCCCGGCGGGGGCAATGATGGGACTTTTGGGCTGGCTCGCGCCGTGGCGGCGCCGCGTCTCGGACGCGTGCAACGATTGCGGGCTGTGCCAGAAGCGCTGCCAGATGGGGTGCATCCCCGAAAACGCGCGGCTGACGCGGCAGACCGAGTGCATCGTGTGTTACTCGTGCGTCCGGGTCTGCCCGACGGGCGCCGTGGCGTTCGGTTTCGGCCCCCCGGCGGCGCGCGCGGCCGATGACGCAGTGTCGGCTCCGCCTTCCCCGCTCGACCGGAAGGGCCGCCGCGTATTCATCGGGTCGCTTGTCACGGGCGGCGTGGCGGCGGGAATCCTGCGGACCGGGATCGGGCATCCGACGGGGCTTCTGGATCCTCTTCCGCTCCGTCACCCGCGCCTCATACGACCGCCCGGGGCGCTCCCCGAGCCCGCGCTCGCGGCCGCGTGCACGCGGTGCGGCGAGTGCATGAGAGCGTGCGTGACCAACACCATCCAGCCGGCGTGGCTCGAATCCGGGCCCGCGGGGATCTGGACCCCTCGTCTGGTGCTCAGGTACGCCGGGTGCGAGCAGCAATGCAACGTCTGCGGCGACGTATGTCCGACAGGGGCGCTCCGGCCGCTTTCGATGGAGGAAAAGCTTCACGTCAAACTCGGGACCGCGTATGTCGTTAAGGACCGCTGCCTCGCGTGGGAATGGGATGTGAAATGCCTGATCTGCGACGAGCAGTGCCCGTACAACGCCATCACGATGGAACCGCTCGCGGGGCACAAGAACACGGTTCCGTACGTCGACGAGAAGCGCTGCAACGGCTGCGGGTTCTGCGAGGACAAGTGCCCGGTAGACGGCGACTCGGCGATCGTCGTCGACCCGAACGGCGAGGTCCGTCTGGCATCCGGATCGTACGTCGCAAGAGCAAGGGAGCTGGGCCTCTCTTTCAAGGCGAAGGTCAAGAGGGAAGACAGGTACGAATGACGATTTCCAAATGTCGAATGCCGTTCGCCGTACTGATGGCGATTTCCTCGGCCGCGTGCGCTTCGGCCTGCGGGGGCGGGGAATCACCTGTTGGCGACGCCGGGGCCGGGCCGGAAGTTGAGATCTTCGATGCCGGCGTATCGGATGTCGGCGGGCGGGCCGATGCCAGTGTGGAAGACTCGGGCGGGCGTTTCGAGTTTAAGCCTTCGATCGCCAAGATGATCAAGGACACCAGTCATTCGTACCGAATGATCATGGCGCACAGGGGCGGCGGGGGCGAAACGCCGGAGAACACGATGGCGGCGTTCGAACATGCCGTCGCGATCCCCGTCAACTCGATCGAGATCGACACCCAGCTCACCAAAGACGGGGTCATCGTCATAATGCACGACGATGACCTCGACCGCACGACGACTTGCACCGGCGCCGTCGCGAACAAGACGCTTGAAGAGCTTGCGCTTTGCGAGGTGGACATCTACAGCTACGACGCGTTTCCGGACCACGCATCGCGGCACATCCCGACGATTGACGAGGTCTTCGAATACCTCAAAGGGAAGACGTTCATCAACCTCGACGCAAAAGACGTCGGCCCGGACCTGCTGGTCCCGAAGATCCGCGAGCACGGCCTTGAGGACCAGGTCATCTATCAAACCGGGTCAATCGAAGGTTGCCAGGCGCTCGAGCGCGACCACCCCGACATCTTCTGTCTTCCGGTCATCCACACCATCGAAGACCTCGACGTTGTGACCGGCACGCTCGCATCGAACCTCGTTGAAATAGGCGATTCCGCGATTTACACCGAAGAGAACATGGCACTCATCCACGCGAACGGCCTCAAGGCCACGATGGATGTCATGACGATCTATGACCTGGTCCCGTACCGCGACAAGCTCGAGTACATGCGCCTCGGCGCCGACATGTTCCAGTCGGACCTCCCGACGCAGTGGAAACGCGTAGTGGACACGCTCAACCGGCATTGACGTGATGTCGGATCACGGATGCCCGGATGCCGGTGCCATGATGAGCATCGACGAGGCGTTCCAGCGCGGGTACCGTTCGGAAAGGGGTGATATGTGAGCGCCAGCCGCTCAAAAGCCAAGGTTACTGGGCGAACCGGGCGAAAACCAGGGTCACCGATCCAAAAGGCGCGAGGCCTGTTCGTAGATGACACCAATCAGATCTTGATCACGCAGTTGAAACCCTTCACGGAATCGTCGGGGTTCCTGATCGCCTTGCAATCGTATCCTGAAGGACACGAATCCGGCACGGCGGCGTCGCACTGCACGCCGCAGTGAAGTGCCCCGTTGCCGGGGTCAACGCAGAAGTTTTCTTGCGCGTTTGCGCACTCCGCATCGGAGGCGCAGGATTCGACGAGTACTTCGAGGGCGGTCACGCACTGCCCGATTTCGCCTCCGGCATCCGTGAAGTGATAACAGACGTAGTTCCGGTTGCCGCAGTTCGCGTTCGTGTCGCAGGCGCCCGTGCAAGTGCCGCCGCGCGTGCACATCCCGTTGTAGCATGCGGTCGCGACGCAAGTCGGATCGCACGGGTTCGAACAGGTCCCGCACGGGCCGCCGATCGGTGAACCGGGCTGGTCGCCGTTGGTGTACGGCGTCCCGCAGATGGTCACCTGGCACACCTCGCCGTTCGGGCAGTCGGCGTCTTTTCTGCAACGCGAGCCGGAGCCAGGGGTTGGGACGCAGAGCTTGGTGCCACCGCCGATGACCTGGCAGGTCCAGGCAACGTCCACGGCGACGGGGCAGTCGGCGTCGGTCTCGCACGCCGCCGAGCACGCGTAGCTTTCGCCGAGGGCGAAAAAGCACATGTCGTTGGCACATTGGCGGCACTCGGGGTTGCAGGGGTCGCCGCAACAGGTACTGCCCGGGGGCGCGCCAGAGATGTCGCCATCTTTCGACGCCGTGGAGCAGCTGAGCGTGTACGTGTCGCTCGACAAGAGGACCAGTTTGCAGACTTCTCCTGCACGGCAGTCAGCGTCCATCGTACACGTCGTGCCGGAGCCTGGCATCGGGACGCAGGCATGGGTCGAGCTGTCACACCCGAGCCCGATGCTGACGCAGAACCAGTTGGTCCCCGGATCGTCCCCGGGGCAGTCGGCACGGGACGAGCAGATGCTCGAACAAACCCCGTTGCTCAGGCACAGATCGTTCGCGCAGGGAACGTCGAATGAACAGTCCTCCCCGACATCTTTGCCGCCCGGATTCACTGTCACACAAATGTTGTTTGCCCCGCCCTGGATCGGGAACGTCTTGCATGCCTCGCCCGCCGGGCAGTCAGTGTCCTTCGTGCAGGGATTCTGCGACCCATCGGCCCGCATGCAAATCCCTTTTCCTGCCGTGTCCGTCATCTGTTGGTACGTGCAGGTCATCTTCCCGGCAGTGCCCCCGCAGTCGGCGTCAGTCCTGCACCAATCGAGGCAGCCGATTGTCGAACAGAACCCGCCCTTGCATTCTTTGGTGCCAGCGCTGCAATCCTCGCCGCCATTGAGTCCGTCGGCCGGGAAATCGCCGCAGTACGTCGCCGGGTTGCCGTTTTCATCCGCGGCGTATTGGCAGTATTCCGCTGCCGTTGCGCAATCGGTGTTGCCCTCGCAGGGTGTCTTGGATCCCTTCAGCAGGATGCACATGTCGACATCGGCCTGCTTGCACTGGTCGAACTCGTCGAGGCCGAATGTAAACTGGGTGCAGACGTGGTCCGCCCCACAGTCGGCGGTGGTGGCACAGGCACCCGTGCACTGGCCTTTCATGCAGAAAAACGAGCAGCACTCGGTGTCGTCGCTGCATGCCTCGCCGAATTTCTTGCTGCCCTGGATACAGGTTGTTTTGCAGGACCACTCAAGGCCCGTGAGGTTTCCCAGTGCGTCGGTCGTCGCGGCCAGCGCGCACTGTTCGCCGGCGGTTGCGTCGCAATCGGCGTCCTTTGCGCATGTTACGTAGCAGTTGGGATCGCGCTGGCAAAGTTTCCGCGTATACGAGCCGCTGAAACAGGCCAGGCACTCGGTCGATCTCTTTTCGGCCAAGTGGCACCCGTTGTCGGCAGTGCACGTCCGTGAACAGATGGCGCCATCGTCGAAAAATCCGTCGGGGCGCCGCGCGCCCACACAAAAGTAACCCGCTGCGCAGTCACTGGAACCCGCAGACGCGCACGGGTCGCCAAGCTCGCCTTGCCGCGCACCGCACTCGGAACCTCCCACGATCTCACAAATGCCGTTGTTGCAGCACGCGATCCCGCCAGGAAACCCACAATCCGTGTCGGCCGTGCATGCAACCGAGCAGTACGGCCTCGGAATGTGGCCGTTATCAGAAAAGCAGATGCCTTCTTCGCACGCCGCGTTCGAGACGCACTCGTCGCCGAGTTGGCCGCCGACCGACGGGGTCGCGCACTTCTTTGTCGTGGGGTCACAGGTCAATTCGATGCAACACGCGAGTGTCGTGCAGTCCTCGTTCGCCGCCGCGCAGGCGGCCGCGCCTCCGTCTTCGCCGCTCCCGGCATCATGCTCCGGCCACACGCAACTTCCGCACTCTTGCCAATCGACTTTCAGACCATCGTCAACGCACACCTGTACGCCCCTCCTGCCGCCTTCGCAGTCGCATTCCCGTTTGTCGCCCCTGGTGCATTCCGAATTGCCATTGTTGTTGCCGCCGCCGCCCTTTTCGGCAGTCGAACATCCGACGAAAGGAAAAAGCAGACAACTCGCTATGATCATGGCAGGCATCGAACGCATAAAGGACCTCCGTCTCCTATGGTGTTTGTTCGCTCTCGCTGGCATCATGCTTGGCACGGTTGCGGGCAACGCACCGTCTTTTCCCCCTCGAAAGATCGGTAACTACCAAGAATCCGAGGTGTCCTGCGTACGCCTTTCTTTTACCATACTACTCGGTTGCCCGGCAACGACAAAGTCGGTCCCGTGAGGGCGATCACATGGAAGTCGACGGAGGTCGTTTGGTGTAGTTGGCGACGCGCCTCCCAAAGAGGATCACTCTGTTCCAAAAGGTACCACCGACCGCACCCGTGGTGGCCGGTTTGGCCTCGGGGAGAGCCGAGCGGTGAAACACGAAAGATTTCGTGGAAGCAGGTTTCGTCGAAGCAGTGGAAAGACGGTTCTGCTTGGGGTATCATCAGATGGGAGGTGCGTACATGACCGTCAAAGACGCGATCAAGAGGGAGCTCGACAACCTGCCAGACGCTGCGTTGCCTGAAGTTCTGGACTTCGTCCAGTTCCTCGAGGCAAAGAAAGCGAATACGGAAATCGCCAAGGCGGCACAGGCCCTTTCGCAACGGTGTTTCGACAAGGTGTGGGACAACGACGAGGACGCGGTCTATGACAACTTTTGAACGCGGCGACGTCGTGCTCGTCCCTGTTCCGTTTTCCGATCTCTCGGCGGTGAAGAAGCGCCCGGCCGTCGTCATCAGCTCCGACGAACACAACCGCCAATCGGTGGATCTCGTTATCACCGCAATAACAAGCCGTTCTTTCATGCCCGGACGTGTCGGCGAGTGCGTTCTGGAGAAATGGTCTGAGGCCGGGCTGGCAAAACCGTCCGTCGTCAAGCCAGCCGTATCCACCATCGAACAGCGTCTTGTGACACGGAAGCTCGGTCGGCTCGTCCCGGACGATCAGCGCAACCTCGACGCCGCTTTGAGGAGTCTCCTTCAGCTCTGATCGCGCCGGAAGAAGGCCTTACGCAACCGTTGCCCGGCACGGGCGGACGTCGTTGTGCTCTTGCCGCCCCCGCGAGTCGCGTCGCGCACGGCGGGCACCGAACGGCCGGTCGCTACAACTCCAGAAGGTACCACCGACCGCACCTGTCGTGGCCGGTTTGGCCCCGGGGGGAGTAGAGGGGCGCGGAGACGGAACCACGCTTTTTTTGCCACAGAGCACACAGAGATCACCGGGAGAATCCCCGCGAATAGAAAAACGGCACAAACCACTTGCAAAGTGCGGGGGTCAGAGGGTACGAAAGCGGCATGAGGGTGAAGGGCAAAGGGTGAAGGTTGCAGGGTCAAGGGAAAAGATCGAACGCGAAAGGGGCGCGGGCGCATGAACAAACTCTGTTCGATCGCGTTGGTGGCGGCACTGGCGGCGGGGTGCACGGGGGCGCGAGAGACTCCTGTTGACGGGGAGCCGGCGGACGCGGGAGAGCCCGACTCGGGCGCCGCTGCCGATGCGGGAGCGGCCGACGCCGGAACGTGCTTGAACGCCTTTGACGCGGGGGCGCCCGCGACTGAACAGGTCTACTCGTGCGCGCCCAAGGTCCTGCGCGACAAGGAAGGGAACATCGCGACCAAGTTCGCCCTTTCTCTGTTTCATTTCAACCTCCAGTACGTCGCGACGGACGACGAGGCCGACAAGAAGAAGTACGAGGACGCGATCATCAAGATCGGGTTTGCGCCGATCCTCGACATCCTCGACGCGCACCCGTCATGGACGCTCTCGCTCGAATTCCAGGGATACATGCTCGAGCAGATGGCGAAATTGCACCCGAAGGTCTTCGACAAGTTCAAAGAGAGCGTCAAGACATGCCAGTCAGAGTTCGTCTCGTTTCATTACTCCGACCAGCTCTTCATCGCCTACGGCGAGCGCGACATGGCCTGGTCGCACGCGCTCAACGAGGAGGTGTTCGACATAACGGGCGTGCACCCGTCCGGCGTCGTGTTCACGCAGGAGGGGCAGTTCGGCGAGGGGATGCTCGACTTCATGAAGTCGCACGAGCGTACCATCGCCCTCTATCCCAGAAACCTCCTCGGTTACTTCACCGGCCATGACAAGGCGTATCCGCTCTGGGATCGTTGGGGGACGCTCGCCGTTCCCGTCGGAACGGGTTTTGACCTTGCCGAGCCCGCGCCGATCAAAACGACGTGGACGTATTTCAACGACGGCGAGCTTTTGACCACCGGCGGTTTCTCGCCGTACTTCGTAGATACCGGGAACTACAACGTGGACGAGGCGTCAATCCAGAAATACGTCGACGAGCTTTCGGCGATCGAGGCGCAGGGGTACGTCATTGCTTCGGTCGGCGACTATGTCGAGACGATCAAGGCGCTGGGTCTTTCGCCAAGACCGCTGCCCGATCCGCTCGACGGGACATGGCAGCCCGGGGACACTTTCAACGTCGGGAGATGGATGGGCGTCAAGGCGTCGAACATCGAAATGGACAACCGGGTCCTCACTTCGAACTACCGCGCGCGGACCGAGGTGCTCGCGGCCGAGACGATGGCCGCCGCGGCTCTAGTGTCCGGCGTCTGCACCGACGCCGCGCAGGCGGAACTTCACGAGGCCCGGCGCGAATTGGCGCTCGCGCAGGTCTCCGACTCGACAGGCTGGTTCCCGGCGACTTTCGAGGTCGACTACTCGCTCAACCACGCGTCGCTCTCGTCCGCCGCGGCGACCGAGGCGATCACTACGCTCAAGGCGGCGATGGGGATCGAAAACGCCGTGATTGACACCGCAGCCGGAACGGTCGCCACGGACGCCGAGGGGGGCTCGGGCGGGGAGCCGGTCTTTGGCGAGTGCCCCGCGGATATCGCCGCGTGGCAGCTCGCCGCGGGAGGGTACGACGTCACACGGTCGTGTGCGGTCATAGACAACCGCGTCGAGGCCCGTCTTGCGTTTAATCCCGCGACGGACGTCGTCAACCGCCTGGTCGAACTCGCAATCCCGGCGGATACGACGTTCGTCGAGTACACCCCCGCGCTCCTCGATCACTACGACGCCGACAAGGCCGCGGTCAAGTACCCGTCTTCGGAGTTCCTCCAGCCAATCATGTGGATTCCGGCAGCAAACGGGCTTGTCGGTCTCGGCGGCGGGGAGTACCTCGTCAAGCACTGCGGGCATCTTCACCTCGCCGTCGGCATCGACAAGGGCCCGCCGGGGGCGATTCGGTTCAAGGACGAGAACGCCCCGCTCGAGCCGTTCGAATGGCGGCTTTCGGTCGTGACCGGCGACGCCGCCGCGGGGTACGAGTGGGCAAAAAAGATCAACACACATCCGACGGTCCATCGTTGACAATCCCTGCGGCCGATGCGATAGAAACGCCGAAACAGGGAGGTGACCGTGGCCGAAGCAGAGAAGAAACGCGTCAAGGTTTCGATTCCGTCGTTGTTTGCGAAAAAGGAGCGCGGCGAGAAGATCTCGTGGCTCACCTGCTACGATTTTCCGTTCGCGCAGCTTATGGACCAGGCCGGGGTCGAGATGATCCTCGTGGGCGACTCGGCCGCCATGACCGTGCACGGCCACAAGGGCACGCTGCCGATCACGATGGACGAGATGATAAGCCACTCGAAGGCCGTTGTCCGCGGCGCCCCGCACTGCTTCGTTATAGGCGACATGCCGTTCATGTCGTACCAGATAAGCGTCGAGGAGGCGATCCGCAACGCCGGCCGGTTCATGAAGGAGGGCGGGTGCGACGCCATCAAGCTCGAAGGCGGCCGGCGCGTGACCCCCATGGTCCGCGGGATCGTGGATGCGGGAATCCCCGTCATCGGCCACATCGGTCTTACGCCCCAGTCGTCGTCCATGCTCGGCGGCGCGCGGATTCAGGGGAAGACCGCGGCGTCGGCGCGGGCGCTCGTTGACGACGCGAAGGCGCTTGCGGAGGCGGGCGCGTTTGCCATCTTGCTGGAGCTGATACCGACGCCCGTCTCGGACGCCATCATGAAGGCCGTCCCCGATCTCCTTATCTTCGGCATCGGCGCCGGGCCCGTCTGCCATGGGCAACTTGTCATCATGCACGACCTGATAGGACTCTTCCAGGCGTTCCAGCCCAAGTTCGTGAAAAAATACGTCAACATCTCGGAGATCGTCGAGCGGGCCTTCGAACAATACGTGCGCGAGGTGAAGGACCGGACGTTCCCTGCAAAGGAAAACGAGTACGAGATTGACCCCAAGGAGATCGGAAAGCTCAAGAAGATGCTCAAGAAGGCATGAGGCGTGAGTTCCCGAAAGGGAACGGCATCGTATAGCCCAGGACGTGAGTCCTGGGAACCCGGAAGGGTGGATCACATGAGCCGCCAGAAGTTCAGCCCGGGGGCACTAAGGCTCGCGAAGATTGCAAAAAAGGACATCGAGGCGCGCGAGCGGTACGTCCGCGACGTCGTCAAGCGGTGGAAATTCGACACCGTCGCGGTCCACGGCCTCTACTCGGTCGAGGAGGCCCTGCGTTTTAACCAAGGCGCGGTGGTCGAGCCGATCTTCATGAGCTCTTCGCAGGGGTACTACAGCGCCGACCACATGGAGGCCGGGCTCGGGTACCTCGTCCCCAACTGGTGCTACTCGCGCATCGCCAACCCGTCGCTTTACTACCTCGAGGCGACCATGGCGCTAATCGAGGGGTACGGGTGCGACGATCTCACGGACTGCTGCACGTTCTCTTCGGGGATGGCGGCAATCGTGAGCGCGATCGAGCCGTTCCTCACGCGCCGGGAGTGCGGCGAGAAGCTGAACTTCGTCGCGACCTGCCAGGTCTACGGCGGGACATTCCAGCAGTTTGCCGAGCGCCAGCAAAAGGACAAGGGGATCGAGTGGCGCTGCATCATCGACTCGACGGATCCGGACGAGTGGCGTCGCAACATCGACGGCAACACGCGGTTTCTCTACGGCGAGCTGCCGTCGAACCCCGGGCAGGCGTTTTTCGATCTCGACGCGGTGACGGCGCTCGCGCACGAGCACGGGATCCCGATGATCGTCGACTCGACGGTGGCGACCCCGGCGCTCCTGCGCCCCCTCGCCCGCGGCGCCGACATCGTCGTCCAGTCGGTGACCAAATCGCTTGCGTCCAGCGGTTTCGGGATCGCCGGCGCGCTAATCTCACGGCGCAACATCGTAACAAACGTCCGCGTCCCCGGAATGAAGGAAAACTTCGCCCAGTGGGTAAAATTCCTCCCCGGCAGAGACAACGGCCCCAACTTGAGCCCCATGCAGGCGATACTGTCGCTAAACGACATCCGTACGCTGCGGCCGCGCATGGACAGGCTCTCTCGAAGCGCCCAGAGGGTCGCCGAGTTCCTCGAGAGCCACCCCCGCGTGGCGTCGGTCAACTACCTCGGGCTCAAGGACAACCCGCTCCACGCCCTCGCAAGAAAGTACATGGTGCTCGTAGATTCGGAGCACGACACCGGGACGAAGGAAAACCGCTACGGTCACCTCCTGTCGTTCTGCGTTGACGGCTCGCCCAAAGACACGCGTGATTTCTTCGACGCGCTCGACCGGATCTGGCGCGCGACAGACCTCGGGCGCATCAAGTCGGTCGCCACAATCCCGGCCATCTCCACACACTCCCAGCAGGGCGAGGAGGGCCGCAAGATGGCAAAAATCCAGCCCACAATGGTCCGCCTCTGCGTGGGCGGCGAGCACCCCGACGACATCATCGCCGATCTCGACCAAGCCCTGCGCCGCATAGGCAGTCCCAAAAAGAAGCGCGCCTTCCCCACCTTCGCCGCAGGCGGCGGCGCCGCGCTGGCGTAGGTGTTCCTCTCGGTTTGACGGATTCCCACGGATTGCGTTTTCGGCGGGCGTTGTAGTAGTGTTGGCCTACAATGGATGACGAAGCCCGAAAAGTCATCTCGGGCCACCTGGGGCCGGACGAGAAACTCCTCTGGTGCGGGAGGCCGAAACAGGGTCCGATCCTGCGAAAGACTGAAATCATCGGGATACCGCTCTCGTTGTTGGTCAGCGTAGGGCTACTTTCGTTCGGATTTTGGATGTGGCAGGGCCATCAGGAAATGGAACAGTCCCTTTCCGCGTTCAGGGACGTGGCTCAAGTGTCAGCGGCGATCTTCATGATCCTGGTGGGCCGGTTCTTTCTTGACGCGTGGCGAAGAAGGTGGACTTTTTTCGGGCTTACCAACGACCGCATAATAATCGTCAGAGGCTGGTTCCGCCGGCTTGTCGTCAGCCGGTTTGTCACCGCCCTCGGAAAGGTCCGGCTCACCGAGCACGCCAGCGGGTACGGGACCCTCGACTTCAACACCGAGGAGGAGGACGCCAGACCGTGGTACGAGAAAAGGGTGTTCGGTTTTGAGTGGCTCACGCCGGAGCGTGGGATCCCGCGGATGGAATACATTCCCGACGGGAAAGCGGTCTACGACCTGATCATGACCACGGGGGACATCTCGTGCCGAAGAGGTATTGAAGGGGCGGCGCAGCGCTCCGAACCGGACGTGGCGCAACGGCCTCCTTCCGACATCCGCGCATCGTTTTTCGATCCCACCGCGGGGATTGACCCCAAGGCCGAGGCTGAAATCCGAGGGTGCATGGACCAAGGAGAAGTCCTTCTCTGGGCAGGGCGGCCTCACCAAGGCTACTTGTTCAATCTGGTAGATCTGAGCCTTGCCGCGTTCGGCGTCCCGTGGATCTACTTCGCTGCCGCCCGATTTGCCGACGCTTTCCAGAATCTTGGGGTGAACGCGACGACAATCGCTTCGGCAATCGTCGGAATGATCATGTTGCCCATCGGTCTGTACTTGTGTCCAGGGCGGATACTTTTGGACATTTTGATCAGACGCAGGACCTTCTATGGCGTTTCCACGGAAAACTTGGTTTTGATTTCGGGACTTCGCGAGGTGCGTTACAACAGCATTTACTTGAAAGACATTCCGAGGGCGAGCGTGGCAACGAGGTCCGGTCGTCGCGGTACAATCACGTTCGCCGAGTCATTTGAAGTTCAATCAGCTGAGAAGAACGTGTGGGCAACGAACCTGCATATCTACCTAGACTCGCTCTTCATGGTCGAGGACCCCGACGAGGTCTGCGAGATAGTCCACCGGGCGCGGCGGGAGGCGGCGGGGCGGGGGCAGTGAAGAGTTATCCCCGGTTTGATCCGGGTCGGCCCAGTGATTGTCATCCTCCAAGGACTGAATCAAAGGGGAGTCGTTTGCGCGAACGGGGTCGAAAAGACAGGGGGAAACGGGCTGGCGACGAGGTCATGAACAAAGCGTGGAGCGATATCGAGGAAGCTCTCGCCCGCTCCGAACCGTTCTACGCGACCTGGCGCGAGGCGATCGAGGCGACCAGGCAGCGGGCGGTGCGCAAGGTCGGGAAACACAAAAAGAAGTCGAGGTGAGCTTGGACCTTCAACTCTCCGGAAAAGTGGCGCTGGTTTGCGGGGGAAGCAAGGGGCTGGGACGGGCGGCGGCGGGGTCGCTCAAACGCGAGGGGGCCAGGGTGGCGATCTGCGCGCGGGGGGAGGAGACGCTCCGGCTTGCCGCGAGGGAGATCGGAGCGTTCGGTGTTCAGTGCGACGTGACGGTGGACGCCGACCGGGAGCGGTGCGTCGAGATGGTGGAGCGCGATCTGGGACCGATCGACGTCCTCGTCAACAACGCCGGCGGGCCGCCGCCCGGAGGTTTTGACGTTCACGATATGGACGCGTGGCGAAACGCGGTCGAGCTCTCGTTCCTCTCGGCGGTGGACTTCGCCCGCCGGGTCCTTCCCGGCATGCGCGCCCGCAGGTCGGGCCGGATCATCAACGTCACGTCCTACGGGGCGCTCGAGTACATCCCCGGCCTCCTGCTCTCGTCATCCATCCGGCCCTCGGTGCTCGCGTGGACGCGCGGGCTCGCACGCGAGGTCGGGCCTGACAACGTCGGGGTGGTTTCGATCTGTCAGGGGCTTTTCAGGACCGACCGGCTGATGGGCCTTTTGAAAACCCGTGCCGCCTCGGCCGGGATCACGCCCGAGCAGGCCGAAAGGAACTGGTTGGCCGAGGTCCCCGTGGGCAGGATGGGCGACCCGGCGGAGTTGGGCGACCTCGTGGCCTACCTCGCCTCCCCCTGCGCCGCCTACATCACCGGGACCGCGATCGCGATCGAGGGCGGGATCATGAGAAGGCTCATTTGAGTAGCCAGTGGCCAGTCGCCAGTCGTCAGTCATCAGTCGTCAGTCGTGAGTCGTCAAGTCCGGCTGCCCGCGTACCACGAGCCGAAGCGAACCACCGGCTCGCCTTCGCCGAATGACACCCAAAGGTAATTCCGGAAACCGGGCGCCAGGCGGTCCGGGCGCCGTTTTTGCGTGATCGGCGCCCACGTCCCGGTATCCACGAACACGGCGTTTTTCAGGATTGGGATCAGGCGCGGGGCGTGCGTGTGCCCAAACGTCACCACGCGCACCGGGAGCAGGGCCGCGATTGCCCGGGCGACGTTGGGAAAGCGCCGTTCAATCGTAAAGATCGACTCGCCCTGCGCCGCCCACTCGTAAATGAAATACAAAAGCGGGAAGGTCGAAAGAGGAACCATGAGCTTGATCCAAAGCGGTATGGGGACCAGTGCAAGCGTAACGGTCCCCGCCGTCATGAACGCGGCGATGAGTAGTCTGTCTATCCAGAACTCGCGGACGAGCCGGTAAAACCGAGTGATGATCGGCGGCCGTTGGAGGGCGTAGATGGCCCCCACGGTTTCGGGGGCGATCCCCGTCGAATCGGCGACCTTCCGGAGGCGCGCCCGCAGGTCGGCGGGCTTGAGCAAGAGAAGCGGCCGGACCTTGACCAGCTTCCAGACGACCACGAAACTCCCCACGAGCCACGTGAGGACCAGGCTGCGCTTCGAGAGGGCGTAGAATTTGAGCCAGTGGACGACGTAGCTGAAGAAGTTGAGGATGTAGTCCGACGCATGGGGGTTGAAGAACCCCATCCGGCTCATGAGGTACCGGTTTGATAGGTTCCCCATCGGGATGGCAAGCTGTTCCGCGCCCAACGGGAACCTCACCGTCGGCGAGAGGAGGCGGAAGAAAGACGTGTAGGCATCGTACTGCTGGCCGTGTTCGGCGAAGATCTCGCCTTTGGCGTGGAAGAACCACGGCTCGAACCTCACGGCGCCGTCGGCAAGTGCGGCGCCCCGGGCCTCCAGCCTGACGCGCAGAAGATCCATGAAAGTCTGGCGCACCGCCGGAAAGTGGAACTCGCGGTCGTGATTCCCCATGATGTAGACGATGCGGTGCCCGGCGGCGAGGTGGTCGACAAGCGCCTCGACGAACACGGGGTGGCAGTCAAGGACGCGGCCGAGCTTCCAAACCGACTTGGGCTCGGTCGCGTCGAGGCCCCGCGCGTGCTCGGACATGTCTACGCGCCACGGGGGCTTTTCGGGGACGGCGGTAACAAGGTCGAAATCCACGATGTCGCCGTTCAGAATCAGGGTCAACGGCGCGTCGCCGGCGTCGTCACGCGCCTTCTTGAGCAGCTCGCGGAAGTCCTCGTCAAACAGGAACTTCGAACTCTTGTAGGACTTCCAGCCGTCAGTGTGGTCCTCGACGTCGCAGAGGTGCAGGTCCGAAACGACGAGGTAGCATGATCCCGCCGCCACGGCGCTATCCCTCCGCCTCGGTTGGAAGACCGGTCACGATTCCGCGCCCGCGGATCCGAGCGACAAGCGCAATCATCTCCGGCCTCACCTTGAAGCCTTCCATCACGAGCCCGCGAAGGTCTTCGGCCGATTCGCGGATCCCGGCCCCGCGGCCCCAAAACCTCCAACTAATCAATACCACGCCCCCCGCCCGGTTACCGAGTGTTTCCTTTCACTCGCACGGCGGCGTGTCGAAGGCGGGGTCGACGAGGTCGTCGGCAACGACCCCGGCGGTGCCGAACTCTTTCCCGGCCTCCCACGGGTTGAAGTTGAAGACCGACGGCTCGGTCCAGCCGTTGGCCTGCGTGATGAAACCGCCCGCCGTGAGGTCCTCGGTGAGGTGCGCGTCCGGCTCGCCGGCGTTTGTGAGCGGGACCACGGTGCGCGGGGCCGCGGCGCACTGGTCAAAGCAGGTCCAGAGGTTGCAGTCGTTGACGAGCACATAGGTGCCGTGTTTGTCCTTGCTCGAGTAGACTAGCGGCCTTGTCATGCCCGAATCGTCCCCGGTCTCGCAGGCGGCGGCGTTGTTGCACGCGCCGCACTCGGTGATCTTCTGGCATATTGTGGCCTGGTGAGAGATGGCTTTGAGATACGTCACGCCTTCTGCAGGCGGTTTTGCGGGATTGATGGTGGCCGAAAAGACCTCGTTGTCGCCCACGTGGCCGGTGAGTCCGCAGTCTTTTTCGAACAGATGGTCGTAGATGACGTGGATGAGCGCGGGGTTTTCGGGGTGAGGCCGGGCACGGAATACGATTCCGCCAAGAGGACAACCGTCTTCCGCGTGCACGGCGATGATCGGCAGGTAGTCGGCCGCGACCTGTGCCTCGTAGGAATCCGGCAGGCCGTCGAGGTCGAGATCGGGCCCGGCATCGGGAGTCCCCGCGTCCGGGGTCCCCGTGTCGCCGCCGCCATCGGTCTGACCCGCGTCAACGGCCTGGCCGGCATCGGGCGCGTCGGACTCGTCGGACGCATCGGACGGATTGGAAACGTCCTGTCCGCCCTCGTCCGGAGTCCCGCCGTCGTCGGTCGTCGGCGCGTCCACCGCAGCGGTGTCTGCGACGGCGGCTCCCCCGTCGCCGGTCTGACCGCGGACGTCCGGCAGTTGAATCCCCGGCGCGTCCGGCCCTCCCTGCCCCGACGAATCCACCGGGTCGTCACACCCCGCCGCGGCCGCGAACAGGCAGACAGTCACCACGGAACAACTTGCCCCTATGCTGTTGCCCGGTCTGATGACGCCCTCCAGTCTCCCCGCCCGGGCCCAAAAAACCGCGTCAGACACCCCTGGAACTCGCCTGGATTATACCAGTTTGCGTGGCGGCGTGAAGATGCTTTGCGGAATGCCAGACCCCAAAAGACCTCACTTCACTGACAACTCCACGTACACGTCGCCGATCATGTCGACGACCGCGCGCCCTATGCCGCGCGTCTCCTCGTAGTGCTCCCCCGGGGCCTCCTCGAGATACGGGTCGGTCTCGGAAAGCACGAAGTCGTACGCCGGCACCATGTAGCCGAGCTCGTCCTGCCCGAGCGTCACGAGGAATCTGAACTGTCCCGGCATCAGCTCGCGGAGGTAGGGACCCTGCGGGGCCTTCGACAGATCAGGCGGGAATTCGTTTTCGGGGGCGATGATCGGACGGCCGTGCGAATACGGGAACGGGTCCTGGTAGCCTCCCACCGCCAGTTCCGGGAAGAGCTCGCCGGGGATCGTCTGGAACGTCACGGGGCCGATGCGGATCAGGCCGACCTCCGTCTCGGCACCCACGGTCGTTTCGACTCCCGGCGGAGGCTCGATCTGGTAAAGGGGTCTTGTGCGGATGATGCCGGAGCCGAAGAGTAGTCCGAAGTACTTGTTCTCGATCGGAGGCCTGAACGCCTTGGACGCCCAGGACACCGTGGTGTCGTCCAACTGAACCGCGGACTCAAGCAGCGCATACGTCTTCTCTGCAAGGTTTTCGCCCGCGGCCCGGGCCTGTTCGTACCCCCAGCCCGGCATCGGGTTGCCCGCGCGGTCATTGATCTGAGCATCTAGCGGTGAGATCATCCCGCCCGACGCGCCTTGCAGGAATATCGCGACTTCCCCCAGCCCTTCATGCGCGGGGTGTTCGCCCGCGGCCGGCAGGCCGTTCTCCAGCGCCTCGCGCAGGTAGTGCGGGTAGTCGCTCGAAAGCGAGTTGTTGAGATCGTCGATCGCTTCCGCGTGGCCGCCCCAGTTGACGAGCGTCGCTATCGGCTCGCCGGTGTCCGAGGTCGCGTGGAGCACCGAAAGCGTGTCGTCGATGATGAACGGATCGCGGATGTCGGTCACGAGGTTGTCGATCCCGACCCGCGCGGACGCGGCCACAAGTGTTGCCGGCTTCATGGACCGTGCCGCCTCAATTACCGCGGCCGCGACCTTCCCGATGACCTCGTCGACGAACCCGTTGTTGATGGACCCGAGGTAGAAATTCTCGTCTTCGGCGTAGAACTCGGAAAACGGGTCCTCCATGCTCCACATGCCGATCGGGTCGACCGCCGCGTGGGAGTGCGTGCTGGCCACGACAAGACCGTCAATACCGATCTCCGGGTGGGCGGCGAGCCTTTCGCGGATCTTAACGACATCCGAGTAGAAAAACCCGATGAGATCCACGGCCACGACGGCGACTGTGACCGAGGAATGCCTGAACACGGCGGCCCTCGCCCAGATGTCGTCGTGCACCGCCTGCATCGGGCGCGACGCCCCGAAGCCGGCCAGCCAGTAGCCGTCGAATTTCCCGTTGCCGTTCGTGTCTACAAAAAAGCCTTTCGACCAGTCGTCCTCGGTAAATGCCGTCTTCATCTTGTCGTAGTCGAGCGACCCGCACGTGGGCCCGGCTGAGTCGGCGCACTCGGCATGGTCTTCGAGGAATTCCGGCTTGACAGTCTCGAACGAGCCGGGAGTAAGTGCCACCTTCGCCGCCCCTGCGCAGATAAGGCCGGGCGCCGTCGTGTCGCACCCCTCCAGCCGGAAACCCGTGTCCGGCGCGCCCGAGTCCGTGCCGGTGTCCGGGGCGGCATCCAAAGCGGCGTCGTTGCCGGCCGCCGTGTCCGGCGCATGGTCGCCGCCCCCGCCGCACGCCGAAGCCAGCAACATGGAGAACAACAGTCCAACCGACGTTTCGCTTTTGCGATGTTGCACGGTGCCCTCCGAAGAAAATCCTCCCCCACGTCTTGACGACCCGAACATACCAGAAACCACCGCCCACCGCCCAAGTACTGGCTCACTCCTTTGGTCTCCCTCTCCGCGTCGGAGAGGGGCGGGGTGAGGTCTACCGCCTCACGTGCACCTTCTGTACCCACCAGTCATTTCCGCCGCGGCCGTCATGAAGGACCACGTAGACGAAGAGTGGCTTGCTCTGGGCGGGGGACTCGCCAGGCGCTTCCCATTTTGTCGCCGAGCCTTCGGACTGGCGCGTGACGCCGTCGTCGAGTTTTCCCCCCGTAGCGTACCACGCGAACATGTACTCTTCTTCCAGCTCTACGGTGTTGAGGGCGAAGTCAATGGCCGAAAACCGCTCGCTTGCGGAGAAGTCCGCCTCGGGCATGAGGCGGTACTCTTTTCCGGGCGAGACGACGAACGCATCGCCCTCCGCGGCCGCGCCCTCGATATGAAGTCCGTGCATCACCGGGTTCCGGTTCTGGCCGCCACCGAGGACCTGGATGCGTTTGAACGCACGCGCCCGCTCGTCGCCCCTTTGCACCTCCAGGTTCACAACGTCACGAAACCCGTACACCTTCACGAGCACGCTTTTCTGATCGAGCACGCCCTCGGGGACCCGGTGGATCGCCGTCCGCTCCCGGCCGCGGTCCAGTTCGGGGTCGTCCTGCGGGGCGCAATTGGCGGCCCCTTCCGTCCCCGAAGTTCCTCCGCACCACCACCATCGGTGCGCAGCGTCGCCCGCCTCGCCGTCGGGGGAGACGACCAGCGCCCGAAGCGTCACGTCCTCTCCGGGCCGTGCAAGCGGCGGGTCGGCGCGGATCGCGAGGATCCGGAGGTCTTTGATCTCTTTCTGGTCGGGGAACTCCGGGACGTTGAAACATCGCGGCAGCACCGCGAACAAAACCACAGAGATCACAGAGATTCGGAAGGACGTCCCAACTCTCATATGTCAGAATCTCCCGATGACCCCCAGCGACGGCAGAAACGGCAGCCCCTCTATCGGAACGATGTGCGTGTAGTCATAGTCGTACATGTAGTACTCGTAGTTCCGCTGGTTGTAGACGTTCATCAGATCGACGTACATGTTGAGCAGCCACCGGTCGAAGACAAAGCTCTTCTCGAGCCGCAGGTCGAGTTGGTGGTACGTCGGCAGGCGTTCGGAGCGGCGGTCGCCCCAGAACGGAGAATACCTGTTGGCATCGGCGTCAAAGAGCGAGCCGGACGCCGGCGTGTACGGGTTTCCGGTGGTGAGCCTGAAGCGAAACCCCGCGAAGACCCCCCAGGCCACGTGCCGGCTGAAGATCACGTTTAGGACGTGCGTCTGGTCGAGCCAGAACGGGTACATGTCCTCGCCGCCGGACTGGCCCCGCTCGCTCTTGGAGAGAGTGTATGCCACCCAGCCGAAGCTTTTCCCGGGGCTCCGGTGGTGGACGAAGACCTCCAGCCCGTACGATCGGCCGGTCCCCTCATTCGAGTACCTTTGTCGTGAAAGACCGCCCCCGGTCTCGACCGCGTCGTTTGAGCGCACGACGATGTCGTCGAGCCACTTGTTGAAGACCTGGACGTCGGCCTCTATCCCCCAAGGCAGGCTGAACTCGGCCCCGGCCCCCACCTGGTCGGATCGTTCGAGGCCGAGCGCCGGGTTCCCCGCCTCCTTTGAGAGCTCGACCGGCTGCGGCATTGCGCGATACACGCCCCACGCGGCCTTGAGGGTCATCCACGAAACCGCGCGCCAGCGCGCCTGGAACCTTGGATCCACGCCGCCCAAATACACGTCCTCAAACCAGTACCCGTCGAGGCGCACGCCCGGAATGAGGGAAACGGAGGGCATCGGCCGGAACTCGCCGCGAGTGTACAGCGCCCCGTCGCGCCCCCACGCAATCCCTTCCTGTTCGAGGCGCACCGCGTAGATGTCGGCGGGTGTGGGAAACAGGCCCACGTCGGGGTCCCTTTTCGAGACGAGGCGGAAGTCGTAGCGTTTGACCGAGACGTCCAGCCCCGCAGCGACGTCGAGCCAGTCGGTTGCGGGCACCTCGACTTCGGCAAGGAAACCGGTCATGAGCGTCACGGCGCTCACTGCGCTCACGTCCCGGGCGTTCCGCGCGTAGTCGTAGCCGATGCTGGGTTTGAGCGAGAGGGCCGCGCCCTTCGGGAGGTTGAGCGTGGTGTCGAAAAACAGCCTGTGGAAATCGGACGAGAACGCAAGCTGCTGCCGTAGTGGAAGACCGCCTACGGCGACCTCGTCGTCCGAACCCATCGCGAAAACCGACGCGCCCCGCGTCCCCGGGATCGGGAAATCGGCCTTGAGCTGGTAGTCGTAGTACCTTGGCAGGACCGAAAACCTCGCGGCCTCGTCCGAGAACGCGGACAGCAGGGCATCGAGGTGGCTCCGCCGGATCCCGGCCATGAACGTGGACGTGCCGTCGGCGGTGATCGGCCCCTCTGAAAACACCGAAAGGTCGAAGACGTCGGCCTTGGCCGTGACGTGCAGCCGGTCGCCCTGCCCCTTTCGCGAACGGACCTCGATGACCCCCGATGTGGTCCTCCCGTACTCCGGGGGGAAGCCCCCGGGCATGAAGCGGAGATGATCTATGAGATCGGAGTTCAAAACCGTCGGCCCGTCGGCAAAGTGGTAGAGGACCGGGATCGACCTGCCGTCGACGTAAAAACCGGTGTCGGTGGGGTTGGAGCCCCGCACTGCGATCGCGCCGCCGAGGTAGCCCGCCCGCGCGACCCCGGGAAGGTTCTGGACCGAGCGGAGAGGGTCGCCAAGGGTTCCAGGGATCCCCCGAACCTCTTCCGCGGCAAGGTTCTTCTCGAACTGGTCCTCCTTTTTGCGTTTTCCCGAGACCACCGTTTCAAAACCCTCGCCGGCGCGCCTGAGGAAGAAGTCGAGCCGGCCGTGATGCGGCAGGGCGATCTCCCGATCGACCGTTTCGAATCCCGCGGCGGCCGCCCGAAGCATAATCACCCCCGAAGCCGGGGCGGCGATGGAAAACGACCCGTCCGTCCGGCACTCGGCGCTTGCGCCGGTCCCGACGACGACAACCGACGCGCCGGGGATTGGCGCCCGGGTTCCGGCCTCGCGCACGACGCCGGACAGATCCCGCACCCCCGCCGGGGCCGGGCCGGACTGCGCAAAGATCCAAAGGACAAGGAAGGCCGGGCCGAGCATCATGGCTTTGGATGATACACGGTTATCCGCACATTATCTGGCGTTTATTCGATTCATCCCGGCGAATCGTCGGTTGGACGTTATTCCCACCAGGTCATTTCCCCACAACACTGAAAACTCGCTTTCACTTTTCGTCGTTGTTGACACCGAAATACCTTCGAACGCCGCCCGGCAGTATTCACCCCTCCACCCCCAGCACGGCGCACGAGCAGCCGGCGGCGTCTTCGCCGGAACCGCCGTCGACCTCACCGCCGCCCCCGTACACGTCAAACCACGGCGTGGCTCCCATATCGGGCAGAGGTACGTCCGGCGTTTCGGCATCAGGACCACCCGTGTCGCGGAAACCTCCGTCCTGGCACGCCGGATCGGGAACGCCCTCGCAGACCCCCTTGCCGTCGCAGACGTCGTTTATGGTGCATGAGTATCCGTCGTGGCACGGCGAGCCCGCGGGCTTTGGCGAATAACCGCACGCACCGTTGGAACATGTCCCCGGGGATACCCAACAGAAGATGTCCGGGGGCTCATCGCAGGTTATGGCCGTACCGTTGCACGTCCCCTGGCCGTCGCACACGTCGTCTTCGGCGCATGCGTCCCCGTCATCACAGGAGGCGCCCTTTGGCCTGGGGTCATACACGCAAGCGCTGTTTTCGAGCCTCCCATAGGGCACATGACATTCATCGGGAGGCGCGTGGCAGTCGCCGGCGGGCACGCACCTTTCGATCTTGTCCATGAAGTGGTTGAGGCAGACGGGACAGTAGGAAAGCAGCCCCGACATCTGGGACGAGCGCATCAGGCATTCATCCTTTGTGGGGCGGTAGTAGTTGTCGTAAGTGCAGCCCTTGAAACAGCCGGTCCCGGGCGTGCCCGCCCACTTCTTGCACGTAGAATCCCTTGTGCAGTTTGGGCCTTCCCCCCCCCTGTGTCCTTCATATCCGTACTCGTACTCGTCCCAGAGGCCGCCCATCGAATGCCCGGTCTCGTGGATCACCGCCTCTATCGCCCCTACCAGCAGGTTTTTGTTCGTTATCGCGTACGAGTCCGGGTCAAAGCACGAACCCCAGTCCAGCGTGGCGGTGCCTCCCCACTCGTTGCTGTTCACGATGACGACGACCTCGTCGTGGGGTACGGTCGAGGCGACGGAGAGGACGGCCCAGTCGTCGCAGCATATCGCGCGCGCAATGCCGCCACAGTTGTAGAAGCAACCCAGGTCCGTGTAGTTGTCCAGCCGGTAGATGTTCGTGCGGTTCATGATGCTCGCGTAGGGCTCGACGTCGAAGATGAAGCCCGCGGTGAGGGTCACGACTCTGTGGAAGCTGTCCATGTCGGACTGGGTGAACCCGTCGCTGATGAAGAGCAGTTTTAGACAGGTCGCCTCGTCGGGACAGCCCTGGTAGACGATCTCGGACTCGGCGGGGGCGGGTTGCTCCATACGGAGGCCTTCGAGCCGTATCTCCTCCCTCAACCCCGGGCCGATTACGAGGACCGACTCCGCATCCCCGGGATAAGGGATGTTGACCGAAAGGGACGGTCGGGGCTGAAAGAACCGTCGCGCCGGTGATCCGTCCGGCCCCGGCGGTACCATGATCGTACGATCGAACGAAAACGGCCGCTCTGTGAAAATCCTCCCGTTACAACCCAGGATTCGCACCTTGTACGGTGCGTCGAGCGGGCCCGACCGCCGGTCAACCGCCGCCCGATCCGGATAAGCCATCGTGACGAATGCATCCCTCACCGAGACGACGCCGAGGTTGTTCTCCATCCTGATGCTCACAACCCTCTCCGGCCCCGCATGCGCGATGCCCGAGATGAGAACCGCCGCCGCCATAGTCATCCATCTTCGCACAAGCTTCCTCCGTCAAAAGACCCGGCAAGTATACCATTCCCCCCGCCCCCGGCACAGAAGGAAGCTACATCATCCGCGCCTTGTACGGCCCCATCAGGAACACCACCGCCACGATCATCAGCCCGCCCACGTGCCAGCGGTTGAGCTTTCGGCGGATTTCGTTCCTGATAATCATAGAAGGCTCCTCGTTGAGATCTGTGGGATAATCCCACGGCGAGTAACAACCCCAACGAGGAGGCCAAATGCGAACGCACACAAACAGAGTGTACTGCGGAATCGACCTTCATGGCA
>JACRCP010000082.1 GCA_016218965.1 Deltaproteobacteria bacterium
ATCAGGCTCAACGGCCGGGTGAACGGTGGCCGGAGCGTTCCTTCAGAGAGACGCCGACCCGGCGCCTTGGGGTAATCTTTTCCCCACAGGCGTCCAACTCCTCCACCTATTACCAGTTTTCAACAGCGCGAAAGGCTCAAAGACCGCCAACCACTGGCATTCGGAGTACGCTCGTAGTCGACACTCACAGCCCCGCCCCGGGCCTACTCCGCCGAAGCAGCGGCTTTCGGCTGCGAAGGCTGGACGCGTCCTGGAGCCCCGGCTCGCCCCGAACCCGGGCCGGAAGCGACGAAACACCCGGCGGAGCATGCGCGAGCCGGGGAGGAAGGGCGTGCCGGGGTGGGGCGTTCCCGCACGTACTCCAAATTCCAGGCCAACCAAGACGGCGATGCAGATTGCCTGTCGGCGTTTTTTGGACTAGTATCGCCCGCGTTTCCGGAGGTGGCCCGACCGGTAGAACCCATTGGAAGCACCCATGGAAGTCATCGACAAAAAGGAACTCTGCGCGATTGTGGGCGAGCACAACGTGCGCGACGACGAGGCCGACCTGTACGCCTACGGCTCGGATTCGTCCGTGCACGAGGCCATGCCGGCCGTGATTGTGCGGCCGGACACCACCGAACAGGTTCAGGAGCTGCTCCGCCACGCCAACGACCGGAAGATCCCGGTGATCCCCCGCGGCTCGGGTTCCGGGATGTGCGGACAGGTCGTGCCCATCCGCGGCGGGATCGTGCTGGACATGAGGGCCCTAAATCACATCGTGGAGATCAACGTCAAGGACGCCTACTGCCGCGTCGAGCCGGGCGTCATTGACGACGATCTCAACCGGGCGTTGAAACCCCACGGGTTCTTCTACCCGCCGACCCCGGCGTCCAGCCGCGTCGCGACAATCGGCGGCGAAATCGCAAACAACGCCAGCGGCATGCGCTCGGTGAAATATGGCGCCGTCCGCGACTCGCTTCTGGGGCTCAAGGTTGTGCTGGCCGACGGCCGGTGCCTTGCGCTCGGCGCCACGACGCGCGTGGCGGCTTCGGGCTACCCGATCGAGCGCTTCATCGTCGGTTCGGAGGGAACGCTTGCGGTGGTCGTGGAGGCGAGCCTCCGGTTTGTGCCGATCCCGGCCTTCCGGTGCCTGGGCATCGTCAAGTTCAACAAGATCGAGGAGGCCGGCGAGGCGATTTCGGAGATCATGGCGTCCGGCTGCCAGCCCTCGATGCTCGAGCTGATGGACAAGATCGCCATCAGCGCGGTGAACAAGGCCGAGGGGGTCGGGCTTCCCGACGTCGAGGCGATACTCCTGTTCGAGGCCGACGGGATGGTCAGAGAGGCGGTGGACTACGAGATCGCCAAGACCGAGGCGGGCTGCGCCAAACACGGCGGTTTCGGCATCGAGAAGAGCTACGAGGAGAAGGAGCAGGCCCGGATCTTCGCCGGGAGGGCCAAGCTCTTCCCCGCGCTCTCGAAGTACCGGGAGGGCCTCGCCTCGACCTCGCTGGCCGACGACATGGCCGTGCCGTTCTCGCGGATGGCCGCCACGGCGCACCTCATCCACGAGGTGGCCGACAGGCACGGAATTGTGATGACCGCCTACGGTCACTGCGGCGCCGGGTGCATGCACACCAAGATCCTGATGGACACGACGAAAAAAGACCAGTGGGCCGCCGCGCGCGAGGCCGTGGCCGAGATCTACGAGGCGGTGCACGCCATGGGCGGCACCACGTCGGCCGAGCACGGCATCGGCATTTCCAAGGCCCCCGCCTTCAAAAAGGAGAAGGAAGCGGCGCTCGATCTCATGCGCGCGGTCAAACGTGCGTTCGATCCGAACAACATCCTCAATCCGGGCAAGCTCATGGATGCCCCCGACGACTGGGTGACGGCCACCCGTCTTCGCTACGCGGTGACCGAATGAAGCGGGCATGACCACTTTCGGCAGGCTTCGGTCCTTCAAGAACGCCCTCGATTGCTGCATCCGGTGCGGCTACTGCTTCGAACATTGCCCCATCTTCAAGGCCACGCGGTGGGAAACCGATTCGCCGCGGGGAAAGCTCGTCCTGCTTTACGGTCTGTTGAACGGAGAGCTTCGCCCGGGCGCCTACGCCGCCGAAAAGCTGTTCGAGTGCTTCCAGTGCGGCCATTGCGAAAAGGCGTGCTCGTCGGGCGTGCCCGTGCTCAAGGTTTTCGAAGCCGCCAAAAGCGACCTTTTTGACGCCGGTTTTGCGCCCATCGGCACGACCTCGACAACCGACGGCGGGCGCTGCGCCCATTGCCTAAACTGCGTTAGGATGTGCAAGCACGAGGCCCGCTCTTGGCGGGGGAAGGTCGAGACAGACCGGCGCAAGTGCGCAAGCTGCGGGAGCTGCCTCGACGCCTGCCCGGCGGGCGCGATCGGCCTCGGAAAAGGGTACGGCACGTCCCCCGACGAGCTTCGCAAGTCGGTGGCCGGCTTCCTTTCGGACCCGCAAAACCCCGATCCCAAGGCGATCGTGTTCGGCTGCAGCTGGTCGAGTTACCCCGGACTGCAGACGGCGCGCCGGGCGGGAGATGACGCGGGCGCGGAGCATCGCGTGATCGTCACCGCCTGCACAGGCCGCATCAAGGCGATCACAATTCTGGAAGCCTTTCAGCTCGGCGCCTGGGGCGTTCTGGTGAACCGGTGCCCCGAAACCGACTGCGGACACGGAGGGAGCGCGCGCACCCGGCATCGCGTGGAGGCCCTGCGGCGCGCCATCGGGCAGGCCGGCATCGAGCCGGCCCGGCTCCAGTCGGCGGAAATACCCAGGGGCAGCCCCAAGGCTTTCACCGGCGCGGTAGGGAAGTTCATGGGAGAAATCCGACCGCTCGGACCCATCTACCCGGAAGTGATGCGATGATTCTTGAACTGCCTTATGGACGGGACGGGACGATCCGCGTGGAGGTCCCGGACAAAAACGTTCTCGGCGTCATCGAGCCGAAGGCGGTCGAGATCGGCGACGAGGCCACCACAGTCCGGAACGCGGCGGCCAATCCGTTGGGTTCGCCCGGGCTTGCGGCGTTCCTCGCGGGCGGGAGCGAAGCGCTTTTGGTCGTGAACGACGCGACGAGACCCACGCCCACCGCCCGCATCCTCGATCTCCTCGAGAACGACCTTGCCGGCATCGAACCGCGTTTTCTGGTGGCGACGGGGATGCACCGCGCCCCGACAGACGAAGAGTACGAGCAGATCCTCGGCGCCGCACGTTTCGCGCGCCACCGCGAACGCGTGTTCGCGCACGACTCCAAAAAATCCGACGACATGGTCCGCGTGGGGGTTTCACGAAACGGCACCGAGATAAGTTTGAACCGCCTTGCCGTCGAGGCCCGCAGGATTGTCATATTGAGCTCGGTCGAGCCGCACTATTTCGCCGGGTATACAGGCGGGCGGAAGTCCCTTTTGCCGGGGGTCGCGGCGTACTCGACCATTGAGCAGAACCACAAGCTCGCCCTGCGCCCCGAGGCCCGCGTCCTCGCCCTCGAAGGAAACCCGGTGCACGAGGACATGCTCGACGCGGTGGAACCCCTGCACAAGAAGACCTTCGCCGTCAATCTGGTCCTTGACAAAGATCACAGGGTCCACGCCGCGGTCGCGGGCGACGTCAACGCGTCTTTTCTGACCTCGACCGCGCTCGCGGCCGAGGCGTTCGCCGCACCCATCCCCGAAAAGGCGGAAATAGTCGTGTCGGTGGTCAAGTTCCCGCTCGACATCGACCTCTACCAGTCGCAAAAAGGGATCGACAACGCAAAGCACGCCCTCAAGGACGGCGGAATTCTCATCCTCGTGTCCAAGTGCCGCTGCGGCGTGGGCGAGGAGTCCTTCGCCCGGCTTTTGAACTCGGCGGCCTCCCCGGCCGATGCGCTCAGGCGCATCGAACAGGGATACGTTCTGGGCTACCACAAGGCGGCCAAGATGGCCGAGGTCGCGCTCCGGGCCCGGATGTGGGCCGTGACCGACCTCGCGCCCGACGTCTTGAAAGGCCTTTTCATCAGATCTTGCCCCTCCGTGCAGGATGCCCTCGATGAGGCCCTGCGGGCAAAGGGCCCCTCGGCAAAGATCCTTTTTTTGCTCGACGGTGCCCTCGTGGTCCCGTTCGTGCCCGCCACGGCGTGAAAACGTCCCTCTGTCCTATCGTCCCTCATCCTATCGTCCTTCGTCCTTCTTTTTCTGCCGCTCGATCTCCCACACCAAACACTCGGTCCTGAACTTGCAGTAGAGCGCCGGGTCCTGACAGGCGACGCACATGTCGCACAGCGGCTTCGAGTACTTCGTGCACCTGAGGCGCGCCGGCCGGGCCGGGTGGTTCACGCAGTGCTCCGCAGGCGGCAAAGGTGTTTCGCCCGGTGGATTCACGGACATCAAGAGCCGGCGGCCGCGGACGCGGTTTCGCGCCACGCGCTGACGAGCGCCGCGGCGGCGGTTTCGACTTGGTCCGGTGTCGTCCCCCGGCCGAGCGACAGGCGGACCGAGCCGAGTGCGGAGCGCGGGTCGATCCCCGTCGCCAGCAAAACGGCCGAGGCCGACTCGCCACCTTCGTGGCATGCCGAACCGGTCGAGGCGGCGATCTCCGGCGCCCGCGCCAGCACCTCTCCCCCCCTGACGCCCGGAAAACGGACGTTGAGCGTGTTGGGGAGCCTCTCCACCGGATGCCCGTTGAGCGCCAGACCCGGGACGCCGGCCTTGAGCAACTTCCACAGGCGATCCCTCAGGCCTTTCACCCTTCCGGACTCGGCATCGAGCGCCGCGCGGGCGATCTCACAGGCCATCCCCAAGCCGGCGATTGACGCGACGTTTTCGGTGCCGGGCCTTAGTCCCCGCTCGTGCCCGGCCCCGAGCGCAAACGGCGCAACCGGCGTCCCGCGCCGGACGAAGAGCGCGCCGACGCCCTTGGGCGCGTACAGCTTGTGCCCGGCGATCGAGAGGAGATCGACGCCGAGCTCATCCACGCTGACCGGGACTTTGCCGACCGATTGCGCGGCGTCGGTGTGGACGAGCGCGCCGCGGGCGTGGGCGACATCTGAGAGCTTCCGGATGGGTTGGACGGTGCCGACTTCGTTGTTCGCGTGCATCACCGTGACCAGCAGAGTGTCGCCGCGAACGAACGCGGCGGCGGCACCGGCCTCCACGCGCCCGAACGGGTCCACCGAAAGCCGCGTGACCTCGTACCCGTGCGATTCAAAAAACGCGCACGGTTTTTCCGTGGCCGGGTGCTCCACGACGGAGGTGACAAGATGGCGGCGCGCCGGGCCCGCTTCCGCCGCGCCACGGATCGCAAGGTTGTTGGCCTCGGTGCCGCCGGATGTGAACACGATTTCGTCCGGCGACGCGCCGATGAGCGCCGCGACTTCCGCGCGCGCCTTCCCGACCGCCTCCCTCGCCGCCTTCCCATACGCGTGCGAGCTTGATGGGTTCCCGAAGTGCTCGCGGAGGAATGGGAGCATCGCGTCGACAACCTCGGGAAGCACGGGCGTCGTGGCGTTGTAGTCAAGATAGATGGGCATGTTTTTCACGAATGGCCTCCGCGTTTCTTGAAACCGACCGGACACGCGCTCACTGTTTTGGCTCCGTCACCTTGAGTAGGACCTTGCGCACGACGTAGTTCGAGACCAGCCCCTCCCTGCCCTTTCCCTTCACAGGCTCACCGGCGACCAGCATCACCTGAAGCTCGACCTCTGCGTCGCGCGCCGGTTGCGCGGGCTTGATGGTCATTGGCAATACCGTCAGATGGCTTCCCTCGTAGCCCTCGAGTTTGTCGCCGGCCAACCGGCACGCCATCGGCAGATTGACCTCCCAACCGGGCGCGAACTTGGACAGCCCTGAAGACCCGATCTGCGCGGGATCCACGTAGATCCAGGCGTGGCGCTGCGGCGGTTTCGCATCCCCATTCCTGCGGCCGATGACGGTCAGCACCGTACGCGCGCCACCCCGGGGAACCTCTATTACCGGGACGCCGTCCCGCCCGCGAAGCGACCTTTTTGTTTTCGCGTCGAGGATGTCGACAATGGTCCGGGCTTCGTCGGTCCACGGCCCGCTGTCGCCGTGGCAGGCAAGGCACGACCGGCTCTGGCCAAGGATGCCGACGGCGGGGGGATACGCCGCCGCGGGCCGCGCGAGCCAGGCGCCTCCGATCACGGCAAGCAGGCATCCCATCGCGAACGCACTAAAACGCGAACCGGGCGGTAACGTAGACATGGTTGTTGTCCTCGAATTGTCCGAAGAACGTGTGCGCCTTTTTCCCGAAAAACAGGTTCCCGCCGATTTCAGCCCAGAGCTCGTCGGCCACGTGATAACGAACCGACGGATTGACGAAGATGTCTTCGTCGCTTGGGCTTCCCATCACGAAAAACCCCGCTTGCAGCGTCTGGTGCAGGAGGAACTGACGGAACCGCAGGCTGGTCACGTGCCGATACTGATCCCGGGCCGGCATGCCGGGTGGAAGGGCCGCGCGGTATCGGTCGTGCATCGTCATAACCTCCAGATAATACTGTACCCCTGCCGAGGCATCATCCCAAAGCTCAATCTGATAACCCGCCAACCCCCGTACCTCCGGGTTGTCGATCATGGGGTTGGAGCCGCCGCGGTCATCGACCGAGTCGTAGTATCCGGCTTCGAACGAAATGACGCCCCACGCCACGGGTCCCTGAAAACTCGCGCCGTAGGTGTTGCGCGGCGGATGGAAGAAAACGAGTCGGCTGGGGGCGGCGGCGGGTTCGGGCCGGCCGGCGGGCGTGCCGTAGAAACCCCGGGAAGCGTAGAGCGCGGCTTCATACCGTCCCAGCGATCTGTACAGGCGCGCTGCGACCTGCGCGTTCTCGAACTCGACGGCCGGTTTCTCGACCATGCGGGTGCTCAAGGCCGGCATCGGGTCGAAAAAGAACAGCGGACTCCCCGAAGGGACGCGGTCCGGCTGGAAGATCGGAACAGCAATCACTTCAAAACTCAGCCAGCTTGGATAAAGACCCAGCAGGAGCGCGTCGCTTCCCAGCTTGAGGTACTCCAGCGGGGCCCCCGTCAAAAAGGCCACCCAGTCCTTGGGGAACACGTCGTTGATGAAAACGAGCTCGCCCAGACCCCACGTGATGGTCTGCCTGCCGAGCCGCGCGGAAAACCCGCCCAGGTTGACAACGGCAAACGCCTCGCGGACGTCCACGCCCGCCGCCCCGCGAAGGGCGTCGTGAAAGAAATCGACGCGGGCGTGCGCCGCGGCCCGGCCGTCCTCGGAGGCAAGGTCCAACCTGAGATCCAACCGCTCCTCGGCCCGCATGAAGGCGCAGTCGAACCCGGGCGGACAGTCGGCGCCAGCCGCCCGCAGGGCGTAGTTGCCCTGCAAAAACCCGTGGATGTCCGCTCCGCCGAGTGCCGCGGACGGGGCAAGCATCGTCAGAACACCGGCCACGATTGCGGTCAGTCCAGTGAACTTCACTTGATCCACCTCCCCGGCGGGTCCCGCAGGTAGCGCTCGGTGAAGATGTCGGCCTCGATCCCGGCGTCGTAGGCCACGTCGGTGAAGGATACCGTCGTTGTGTGTCCCGTTTTCCGGTTGGTCATCGTCCGCCTGATGACTGTGGGAACGCCGCCGATGCTGCGGACCTCGTCGGCCTTGAAAGCCTTGAACAGCTCGCCTTTGCCGTCGAAGTACTCCTCTTTGAGCGGCAGGAGAGTGCTCTTGTCGATCCAGGCGCGCTTGCGTTTGTACTCGGCGGCACTGCGCGGCACGCTCTCGACGACGTGGCAGTCCTTTCCTTCGACCTTCTCGTCGGGGAGAAGCCGATGCTCGTCGGCGTCGAGGTCGCGGCCCGATACGTGCTCATAGGTGAAATCGGAACCCACGAAGCTCTGCGCCGCGTCGCGGGCCGCGATTCGCTTGACCATGTTGATCCCGGGAATGAACAGCCAGCGATCGTCGTCCTTGTTGGGATATTTCTCGACAAGAAACGTCATGGCCTTCACGTCGGCGGGTTGATGGAAGTACATGAAGTACTGCTGCTCGCCCGCATCTCCTTTGTTGCGCCGCAGCATTGTCAACTCGCGCGTCCGTTTCTGGCCGCCGGCCGAGGCGAGGGTCATGAGCACCCTGGCCTTCATGTCGCTCCCGGCGTAGAAATAGGCCCGCTGGGATTTGGCCACGATATCGTCGGCCGAGGCCGCCTCCGCCGGGACTGGTCGTGTCAGAAGCACGGCCGCTGCCAGGACAACTACGGTGGTTCCTTTTCCGCACATCGGTGTTCCTCCTTACGATTGGCCGGCGCCGGCGGGTTTCCCCTCGGACGAACGGCGTGCCAGCAGCATCACGAGCGCCGGCAGGTAAACAAGGGTGAAGATCGCCGAAAGCATCATCATCGCGATGATGAACACGCCCACCGTGACATACGGGGTGAGACTCGAAGCCAGCATCACGGCAAAAGCGAGCGAAAAGAGAACGGCATTGCGGAGAATGCCCTTCCCGGGCCGCGACACCGTCCAGACGAGCGCGTCGGCGGTGGTCCCCCCGTGCTCCTCCAGGCGCTGGCGGTAACGACGGATGAAGTGAATGGCGAAGTCCACCGCCATGCCGAGCGAAAGTGTGGACAGAACCGAAATCGGCATGTCGAAGTCCTTGCCGAGCAACCCGACCACGCCGTAGATCAGCGAAATCGTGAAGAGCAGCGGGACGAAGCTCAACATGCCCCACCCGAGCGAACGGAACGAAATGGCCAGGATGGCAAGGACGACTATCAAGGCCGCAATGAAAGTCTTGACCATGTCCTTGAGCACCTCGTCGTTCCAGACAAGGTTGAAGTAGGCGATGCCGGAAGGTTGAATCGTGAGGCCGGGCGGAGGGCTGACGCTGGTGAATGACTTTACGGCCCCAAGCACACGTTCCACGGCTTCGGCGTCCCACGACTTAAGCTGTACCCAGATATTGGCTCGGCGCGCTTCGCCATCCAACAGGTTCTCCAGCGTCGACGGCTTGGCGGACATCCCGAAGAGGAACAGGTACTGGCCAATCACGTCCCGGCTCCCGGGCAGAATCTCATCCTCCGGGCGGTCCTTCTGGAGGACACGATTGATACGTTTGACCAGATCAACGACCGATGTGGCCTTGCCCACCTGCTCAACGCGTTCGATCTTGCGCTGCAGCGCCTCGAGGTAGCGAAGCCGCAAAGGGTCCTTCAGTGCGCCGGGTTCATCTGACGAGGCGACGATGTAGAGTAGGGAAGTGCCGGCGAGCTTCGCATTCATCACCCGGTCAGCCACGGCCAGTTCGCTGCTCTGGCGGAACCAGCGGATCATGTTGTTGTTGATGCGTATCTGCGGAATGCCCGCCGCCGCGACGACAAGCAGGAGCGCCCCGGCGGCCAAGACAAGCCGCGGCCGGCCGATGCTCGGCCGGCCCAACGAACCGAGCCAGCGCGAAGCGCCGGCTTCGGGGTCCTCCCTATCCCTCGCCGCCAGTAATACCCGTTCCGGCACCAACATCATCACCGCAGGAATGAGACTGAAACTCATCAGGCGGATGGCCATGGTGCCGAAAGCCACAAAGATGCCGAACACCCGCACCGGGATGATCTCCCCCAGAACGAGGGCGCCGAACCCGGCCGCCGTTGCAAGCGCGGTGTAGCTCACCGGCGCCCCCACGACCCGCATGGTCTCCAGCACCGCATTGCGCCGGTCCTTCGCCTCCCGCAGACGGAAATAGAACTCGTTGAAGATGTGGATGCTGTCCGTCGCGATTGCCATCAGGAAGACCGGCATCATGGAGCTCATGATGTGCACCGGCTGGCCGACCGCCACGAGCAGGCCCATGCTCCAGATGCTGGCCGCCATCGCCACCGCCATTATTGAGAACGACAGGATCAGGCTGCGGAACATGAGGTACAGGGCGATCAGCATCACCATGCCCGCGAGGGGGGCGAACACGGCCATCTGCCTGAACATCTCGACGCCGAACGTGTCGCGCGCCACGGGATCGCCGGCGACGAAATACCGGATGCCGCCGGTGTCCCCGCGCCGCACGATCTCGCGGATCTTGTCGGCGATCTCCTTGCCGTTGGCGCCCTTCTCGAGCGGAACGTAAATCGCCGTGGCCGTGCCGTCCTGCGAAACCAGCCGGCCCACCACCATGGTGTTCCCCAGCAGCGCGGCGCGGAAGCGCTCCATCTGGTCCGGCGTTTCGGGGATCGTTGAAAGAAGCGGTTCGACGCGCAGCGTCCCCTCCTCGACGACCACGTTGTCAGCGGTGGTCAGGCTGATGACGTCGGCGCTGACCACGCCGGCAAGATCGACGACCGCGCGGGTGACTCTTTCCACCGCCTTGAGCGCCCCCGTGTCGAAGATGCCGCCTTCACGGACCAATCCGACGACGATCATGTCCTTGTGCAGGCCGAACCACTGCTCGACCTTGTCGTTTAGCACCCGCACATCCGACGTCGGAGGGAGCATGTTCTTCGGATCCGTATCCGTACGAACCTTCGGGAGCCAGACGGCGAACAGCACGGCAATCAGCACGACGATCGCTATCGTCGCGCGTGGACGTTCGGTCGACCAGACGGACAGCCGTTGAGGATTGAGCACAGGGATCATCCGTTGCTCCTTCAGTCGCCCGGCAGCGGTGAGGGACGGTGCAGTGTCAAAACGCGCCGTCCGGTTCAGAAGACCAGAACTTTTTCGGCGGCCAGGGTCAGCTCGGTCAGCTCATCAAGCGTGCTCCGCGTGCAACCATCCAGTATCTCATCGTCGCCGAGTCCCCGGGCATTCATACATGTCCCGCACAGAAGGACCTTCCCGGATCGGACGATCGGCTTGAGCATCCGCTCGACATTGTAGTACCCATCGGGGGTCTGCTGGCCGGCCTTGGCGCAGAAAACAGCGTCACCCAACAGGAACACCGCCAGCTCGACCGACGGGTCTTTGCGCAAGATGTTCCCCGCAAGCCGCAAACCGTTGTAGCTCCGCTCGGTGCCGTATGGCGGATCATTGAGTACGCAAAGAACCTTCATGCCACGAACCTCCTTTCCTGCGCATTCCGCCTTCAGCCCTCGCCGCGCCGAAGCCGCGGGCGAAGGCGGGTCACGCTCTGAACCCGATGAACGCGCTGAAGACGAGCACGCCGACGGCGAACTTGAGGCAAGTTTCGCAAAGGGCCTTCCGGCGCCCGCGTTTCCCAAAAAACTCCTTCTCGAGGTCCGGGTCGGGGACCTTGCCCGGTTCGAACTTCGCGAAGAGTTCCTTGAGGTGCGGGTTGAGGCCAAAGAATATCTTCCACATGATGGCCATCATCGCGAAGACACTCAGGAGCTTCAGCGCGATCGCAACGTGGGCGACCGTGTGCAGCTCGCGGAACGCCCCGTGAAAGAGATAGTGGTTGAGCGGCATCCCGATCCCGGTGACGAACAGGGCCGCGATGAATACCATGCAGAAAGGCGCGTTCCCCTGGAGCGTTTCCTCGACCACCTTGTCGAGCTCGTAGTGGAGCTTCGGCCCGTACTGCGCCCGCGTGCTCACGAGGTTTCGGTTGTAGAACGGCGCGGCCGCGCAGCCGACCAGCGCGATATTGTGAATTGCGAGCAGGATTCCGTGAACAACTTGTTCAGCAACCATTTTTGCCTCCGTCCTTTGCCCCCATGTCTTCGCGTCTCCGCATCCTTCGTCCTGTCGTCCGCTCACCCTGCGTAGCCCCGGGCGGAGCAGGGTCGTCAGTTGTCGGTCGTTGGTCGTGAGTCCTCCACGGGCAGCCCCGCCTCGCGCCACTCGGGGAACCCGTCCACCAGCCGGAACGCCCGCCGGCCGCTTTTTCGAAGCAACTCGATCGCCTTCACCGAGAGCACGCAGTACGGCCCGCGGCAATACGCGACCACGTCGCGGTGGGCCGGCAACTCGCCAAGCCTTTTTTCGAGATCCGAAAGCGGGATCGAGATTGCGCCTTCGATGTGCCCCGAATTGAATTCGTCCTGCGGCCGGACGTCGAGCACGACCACGTCACCGGCCTGCGCCCTTTTCAAGAGGTCCTCGCGCCCGACCGGTTCCATCCCGTCGCGTTTCTCGAAATAACGCCGGACGGTGTCTGTGACCTCCGCGAGCCGGCTTTCGGCCAACGCCTGGAGACTCTTCCAGCTTGAAAGCACGATCGGGTCGGCGAGCCGGTAGACGACCCTGACGCCTTCTTTTCGGAACGCCACCAGCCTGGCGTTCTTGAGCACTTGGAGATGCCGGGACGTGTTGGCCATTGTAAGCCCGACCTCTCCGGCGAGCGTGTCAACGTCCCGCTCGCCCTGCGCGAGCACGTCGATGATCTCGAGCCGTTTGGGGCTTGAAAACGCTGCCGCGATCTTCGCAAACTGCTCAAACACGCCCTCTTTGAACTCTCTGCTTCTCAACATCGCCTCCTCTCCGTGATTACTCAATTCATCACTTGATTATGCGAATATCACTTGGCCAACGGCTTGTCAAGAGTTTTTTTCATGGTACCATATCAGCTCCTGGCGCGGGAAACCCTTGCTGTCGGCTGACTTGTCCGACGTAGTCTTGACGAAGTCGGACGGTTGTCGGCTGTTTGGCTGTTGGCCGGTTTGACAACCCACCCGCCGGTGGTGCATATTCGCCGTGGCCTGCATTGCAGTTTCCTTGCAAAAGGTGAGCGTCCATGAAGAAACAATCCACGAGGAAGGCACGGAAACGCCCTGACCGCGCTCCGGAACGACCGCGCCCGAAACGAAAACCGGCGGCCGCCGCATCCTCGTCGGCCCCGGCGCCCGACCTCTTCCGCCTTGTCTTTGACAACATCAACGACGCCGTGTTCGTCCGCGACATCGGCCCCGACGGAAAGCCCGGCCGTTTTGTCGAAGTCAACGACGTCGCCTGCCGCAGGCTCGGCTACTCAAGGGACAAACTGCTCGCGATGTCCCCGGCGGGCATCGACGACCCGGCCGCGCCGATAGACGAACGCGATCTCGTCGAACAGAACGGCTCGGTCGCGAGCGCAGTATTCAACCGCGTACACGTCGCGAAAGACGGCCGGAAGATCCCCGTCGAAATCGGTGTGCGCATGGTCGAAACGGCCGGCAAAAAGCTCGCGCTCTCAGTCGCCCGGGACGTCACCGAACGCAGGAACGCCGAGCGCGCGTTGCAGGGGGCTATCGAAGACCTCCGGGAAAACCAGGCCAAAACCCTGGCGCTCGTCGCCGGCCTGCGCGAGAGCGAAGAGCGCTTCAGGGCCGTGACGGCCACGACGCTCGACGCGATCATCCTCTCGGACGCGGACGGAAAGATGTCTCTCTGGAACCGCGGGGCGGAAACCATATTCGGCTACACCGAGGCCGAGACGAGGGGACAACCAGTCGAGATCCTGCTGCCCGAACGCCTTGTCGCGGAGCACCGCAAGGGCTGGGAGCGTTTACGCTCGGGCCAATCCACCAAGGCTGCCGGGAAGATCCTTGAGTGCACGGGCCGGCGGAAGGACGGGACCGAGTTCCCGATTGAGCTTTCGCACTTTCGCTGGACCTCGGCGGGGCAGCCGTTCTTCGGCACGATCATCCGCGACATCACCGAGCGCAAGGCGGCCGAGGACGAGATCAGGAGGCACCGCGACTTTTTGGGACAGATGGTGGACGAACGGACGGCCGCGCTCAGTGTGGCCCGGGAGCATCTTGCGCAGACGCAGAAGCTCGACTCGATCGGCCAGCTCGCCGGCGGCGTGGCGCACGACTTCAACAACCTGCTCTCGGTGATCCTGAGCTACACCGGCTTTGTGTTCGACGAGCTTCCTCCCGACAGCAAACTCCGGTCGGACCTCGAGGAGGTCCGCAAGGCCGCCGACCGCGCGACGGCGCTCACACGCCAGCTTCTGGCGTTCTCGCGAAAACAGGCCATCACCCCCCGCGAGGTCTCGGTCAAGGATTCCGTCGGCAGCCTCGCCAAGATGCTCAAAAGGCTTATTGGCGAACACGTCCCGTTGGACTTGAGGATCGCCGAGGACGCGGGTGTCCTTTTCATCGACCCGTCGCAGCTCGAGCAGGTCATCATCAACCTGGCGGTAAACGCCCGCGACGCCATGCACGGCGGGGGCAGTCTCGTGATAGGGGCGAAAAACGTCACGCTCGGCGCCGAGCAGGTGGCGGATACCCCCGAAGTGGAGGCCGGCGCCTACGTGATGCTCTCGGTATCGGACACCGGGACGGGCATCCCGAAAGAGGTCTTCCCGAAGATCTTCGAGCCGTTTTTTTCGACCAAGGAAAAGGGCAAGGGCACGGGCCTTGGGCTTTCGATGGTCTACGGGATCGTCAAGCAGAACAAGGGCCACATAGAGGTCGAGAGCGTCGTCGGAACGGGCACGGTGTTCAGGGTGTTCTTCAAGCGGGTCCAGCGGGAAGGCGCCCGGCAGGTGTTCGCGGCCCAAGGCGAACTGCCTCGCGGCCGCGGCGAGACCATCCTTCTGGTCGAGGACGAGGACGTCGTGCGGGCGTCGATAGCCCGCATGCTCAAAGGCGCGGGCTATTCGGTCATAGAGGCCGCCGGAGGCGCGGCGGCCCTCGACCGTTTCAGGCAGAACAGGGGCGCCATCGCCGCGGTATTGACGGACGTCATCATGCCCGGGATGGGCGGCTCGGCCCTGGCCTCGGAGCTGCGCAACATTGACCCCGCCGCGAAGATCCTGTTCTGCTCGGGCTACCCCGACGAGATGACCGGGGCGCAGGGCGCCCTCCCGACCGGGACCGTGCTCGTCGGCAAGCCCGTGGACAAGGCCGACCTTCTGACAAAAATCAGGGAAGTCCTGGACGCGGGTTGACCCGACTTCGCCAAGGGCTTCGTCGCGGCGAGGGGACGAGGGACGAACCCGACTCCGTACCAACCCAACTTCCAACCTGTGTTGAGCTTTTTCCGTACTCAGAAGGGAAAAACCGCAGTGATTCCGGGGGGCGTCCTTTGAAAAGCCAAAAGTAGTCACGAATGTTGCCGCGCCGTAATCACATTTCAGCTTGACATATCCGCCAGAGTGCTTATCATTAGGCACGATGTTTATCAAACGCACAAAGAAGCGCGTCGGCGACAAGGTCTACATCAACCACGTTCTCGTCGAGTCCGTCGGGACCGAAAAGGGTCCGCGCCATCGTGTCGTGTGCTCGCTCGGGAGTCTGGCTCCCGCGCCCGCGTCGGAATGGCTGGCTCTTGCGCACA
>JACRCP010000090.1 GCA_016218965.1 Deltaproteobacteria bacterium
GGCAGAAAACTGCCGGGTTTGAATGACGACGAAAAACAAACACATTGACCGCCGGCGCGCGGCGGCGGAAGCGGCGTGGGGCCTCACGGACGAGTGCGTGCTCGTGGCTGCGGGTGCGCCGATCCCCAAACCCGGCGGGGCCGACCAGACCTTTCCCTACCTGCCGCACAACGAGTACCTGTGGCTGGCCGATCGCCGCCGGCCCGGGTCGGTGCTGGCATTCGACGCGCACGAGGGGTGGACCGACTTCGTCCCCCTCATCTCGCAGGCGGAACGAATATGGGAGAAAACTGGAAATGACGAGGGGGTGTCGGCCGAAGGGATCGACGCGTGGGTCGAGGCCCGCCGCGGGCGGCCGCTCGCCGTGCTCGGGTGCCCGCTTCCCGGCATCGACGACGAACCCGCACTGCGCGAGAGGCTTCGCGAAGGGCTTCTGGCGGCGCGCCGTCCGAAGGACGACGTCGAGCTCGAACTGATGCGGCGGGCGGAGAAGGCGACGGCGGCCGGGTTCGCGAAGGCAAGATCGCTCCTCGTCCCCGGGAAGACCGAGCGCGAGGTCCAGATTGAGATCGAGGCCGAGTTCATGCGCGCCGGGGGCGACAGATTCGCTTTTGGCACCATCGTAGCGAGCGGCCCGAATGCCGCCGTGCTCCACTTCGAGCCGTCCCAGCGGAAGCTCGCCGCGGGTGAGATGGTCCTCATCGACGCCGGGGCCGACGTCGAGGGCTACGCGTGCGACGTGACGCGGACGTACCCTGTCGGCGGCCGGTTCACGCCCGAACAGAGGGACCTCTACGTCATCCTCCTCTCGGCGCAGGAGAAGGCGGTCGCGGACTGTCGCGCCGGCGTCGAGTTCAAAGAGTTGCACCTTGCCACCGCGCGTGACATAGCGGCCGGGCTCACGACCTTCGGTCTGATGCGCGGAAAACCCGACGAGCTGGTCGAATCGGGGGCCTCGGCCCTATTCTTTCCGCACGGCCTCGGCCACCTCGTGGGCTTGGGCATCCGCGACGCCAGCGGCTACCTTCCGGGCCGCGCGCGCTCGACGCACCCTGTCCTCCAGTACCTGCGCTGCGACCTGCCCCTCGGCGAGGGGTTCGTCACGACAATTGAGCCGGGAATTTATTTCATACCGGCGCTGCTTTGCGACCAGAAGCTGAGAGAACAACACAAGGACCGGGTCGACTGGAAACGGGTAGACCAGATGCTCGATTTCGGCGGGTTCCGGATCGAGGACAACGTGCTCATTACCAAGGGCGATCCGGTCGTGCTCACCGCCGACATCCCCAAGGCGCTGAAGGATATCTCCGGGTAGGCCGCCGATGCGAATCATCGACCTTGCCGACGACAACAAAGAACTCTTTTCATTGTGCCTCGAGGACTGGTCGGACGAGGCCAAAGAGGGGGCGCCGCGGCGCGCGCGGTGGGTCGAGCGGGCGCTTGCGAAGGGACTCCGGGCAAAGCTCGTTACCGACGACAAGGGCGTCATCGGCGGGATGATCCAGTACATGCCCGCTGAGCACTCGTTCATCGAAGGCCCGGGGCTTCACTTCGTCCACTGCATCTGGGTCCACGGCCACAAGAAGGGGCGCGGGGATTTCCGAGGGTCGGGGATGGGGACGGCGCTTCTTGAGGCCGCCGAGGCCGATGCAAAAGGCCTCGGGGCGGCGGGGATGGCCGCGTGGGGGCTCTGGCTTCCGTTCTGGATGCGGGCGTCGTGGTTCAAAAAGCACGGCTACCGTAAGGCCGACCGGCAGGGGATGTCGGTCCTGGTGTGGAAGCCTTTCACTAAAGACACTCAGCCGCCGCGGTGGATGCCGGTGGGCAAGACAAAACCCGGTCTCACACCCGGGAAGGTGACGGTATCGGCGTTCAGTTCGGGCTGGTGCATGGCCATGAATCTGGCGGTCGAGCGCGCGAAACGCGCCGCCGAGGAGATCGGCGACAAGGTCGTGTACCGGGAGATCGATACGTTCGAGCGCGCAACTGCCGCCGAGTGGGGCCAGTCGGACGCGGTTTTCGTGGATGGCAAACCAGTCCGCAACGGCCCTCCCCTCTCGTACGAGAAGATCCGCGCCATCATCCAAAAACGCGTGTCGAAGTTGTGAGCGACTCGGCTCGTCTTGGAGTGCGGCGGCTTGACGCCGCCTTTTCTTCGGCGCGGCTCGACGCGCCGGCGCCCGGGTGGTAGAATACGACCGACTTCAACGCCGGGGGTGACAATGACAAGATCCCGATCCGGCGCGCTCATCCTGTGCCTGACGGCAATGTTCCTCTTTGCTTGCGATGTCTCTGTGCGCGAAACGGGCGGCGGCGCGGCGGGACCGGACGCCGGGTCGCGCGACTCGGGCCTGCCGCCAGACGCCGGCACTGACGGCGGGGGCGTTCCTGACTCCGGGCCCAAGCCAGATCTTTGCGGCGCGGGCTGCACTGACCTCGGAGGCGACTGCGCGGACTGCGACTGCTGCAACGGGCTTCCGTGCGACGAGGGTACGTGCGTCTCCTGCATCGCAAAAGACCGGCCGTGCGCGTTCGACGCCGAATGTTGTCCGTCCTCCGACCCGTCGAAAGGCATGCGCTGCGGTGCCGCCGACGTTTGCGCCGAGTGCTCAAGGCTGGGCGGCCTCTGTACTTCAGACTTGCCTTGTTGCTGGGAATCTGCCCGTCTGAACTGCTCGGACGAGGGTGTCTGCGTCATCCATTGCGACCAAGACAAGGACTGCGCTCCAGGCGAGGTCTGCGTTTCAACGGAGGTGTGCCTGCCCTCTCCGTGTTCGGCCGATTCCGAGTGCGGCGGGCGAAGGTGCTGCGCCGGACGATGCGCGGACGACTGTGGCTACGGCCCCGCCACGGCGTGCGCCATCATCACAAGGGGAGGCGTGGTGTCCGCCGACCGGACTGTCCAACTCGTCGCCGTCGCGACCAATGCAACCGGCGATATCGTGACCGGACAGACCATATAGTGGGCAACGTCGGACGAGTCGAAGGTCAGAGTCGATGCCGAAGGCACAGCCTCTGGCCAAGCCGGGTCGGGAGAAGCGGCGGTTTCCGCGAAGACCGCCGGATTGGAATGCGGCTCGGTGATTCTGACGAACCTTCCGCCGAAGACTCCCGGCAAGCTTAGGGTCGTCGTGATCGACCGAGACACCGGCCGCCCCGTGCGCGGCGCATCGGTGGTCGTCGGTTCCGGCGCGCCGGTTGCCACCGGCGCCGATGGGA
>JACRCP010000089.1 GCA_016218965.1 Deltaproteobacteria bacterium
GGGTTCCGTCAGTCTGTTCCTGTCTGATATCCGCCATTGAGCTACAATATACTTTCCCCATCGGGTCGGGTCAATGTCGGTCAACTCCGGATCGTAGGATTTTGTCCAGAATCTCTCCTCTGCCATCGTTGGCTCTCCTTAGAAGTCGACGATTCTCGCGAAGAGATCGGGGTCGAACTCTTCAGTGAGGAAGATGCCGTGCAACTGGTTCGCCGTCACCCAGGGCGTGTACTCCCGAATCCACGACTGGCGGCGCGGCGGGCCGAGGAACCAGAACTCCTGCTGCATGCCGAGCCCTGACAGGTCGTAGGTGCGGCCGGGCAGCGCCATCATGCTCTTGGTGTTGTGCATGAGCAGCCGCGCGACGTCGAGGTAGTGCGCGTCGCCGGTCCACTTGTAGAGCCGCGCGTAGGCGTCGACGTCGTTCGAGTTGTAGTAGTCGACGCCGGAGTTGCTCGATGTGCACAGGTCCATGCCGACCGTCGACACTTCGCGCTTGACGCTCAGGTCGGCGTCGGCCACGTCGACCGGGGGCGGCACGTTCCAGAGGATGTACCAGGTCTCCGTGACGTCTGCGGCCGTCTGCGCCCGCCTGAGCCAGGTGGCGTCGTTGGTGGCCTGGAACAAGTCGGCGTAGGTGGTGATGGCGAGCGCCGTCGACTCGTGCACAAGCACGTTCGGCCGGTCGGGCGTCGCTCCCACGAAGTGCCTCTCGTTGTCGAGGTAGTTCTGCCAAGAGGCCTCGCCGGCCTTCATCGCGGCGGTCTTGTAACGCTCCTCGCCGGTGATCTGCGCCATCCGCAAGAGCAGCGGGGACGGCAGCCCGCTCATGTTCCGCGAGGCGTCAAAGACGGTGCCGGTGCCCGCGTTCCACGCCCGGGGGAAGCTGCCGTCGGGCGCCTGCTGGGTGAGGAGCCAGTCGGAGAAGTCCCTCACGTGGCTGAGCCAGGTCGGGTGCTCGCGTCCGTTGACCTTCTCGAACTGGTAGGCGCGCAGGAGCGCGTTCAGGTCGTCGGTGAAGGGGCGCAGGAAGCACACGCCGTCGCGGGGGTAGAAGATGCGGTTGCCCCCATCGATGCGAAGGCCCTCGGCCGACGGGGGCGACTGGTCTATTGCCACGAAGGTGTTGATGATGGAGTCGGCTGCGCCGCGGAGGCGGTCAACGTCCGTGCCCTGGCGGCGTTGCGCCTCGCGCAGCAGGTGCTCCGCGTTCTCGATGTTCTTGCCGATGAAGCCAAGATACGCGCGCTTGTCGGTGGCGAGGAACAGCGTATCGCCCGTCTTGACGTCGATGGCGCTCAGCAGCCCCGAGTTGCCCGCCTCGGTGACCACCCGGCCTGCGATGAAGTCGGTCAGCGCGTGGCGCACGGCGTCGATGTTGTGCTTCCGCACCTGCGCGTTGACGTCGAGCGCGCGCCACACGTACCGCCACAGGTTCTTCTGGTAGGTGGTGAAGTCCTCGCCAAACACGAAGCGCCACGTGAGGGTGTAGTCGTGCCGAAGGCCGTTCTCGACCGGGTGGAGCCGCAGCCTCCACTGGTGCTGGCCGGCGTCCTCGCGCTTCATGAGCCAGTTTTCCGCCGTGATCGGGTTGTAGGTGACCTCGCCCTCGCTCCCGGGGAACCAGTACCCGAGGCTGATGGGGCTGTCCGGGGCGCCCGTCTGCTCGGCACCGAGCGCTCCGAAGTTGAGGCGCGTGTCCGATACTTCGGCGCCGCTCACGTCATCGCTGTCGGCCTTGATGGTCTCCCCCCTCGGCGAGAGGTTGATCAGCGTGACCGAGGAACCGTCGTCGAAATGCAGGCCGAACAGCGGAGCTGGGAGCCGGTCCTCGCGAACGCGAACCACGCCGCCGAAGCGGGGGCCGTAGGTGTCGCTCCCGCCGATGCAGTCGGGCTTCAGGTTGGCTGTCCCGCCGTAAATGAGGCCGGGCACGAAGTAGTCGACGCTGCTCCTGGGCGCGGTGATGGCCGAGTCCATCACCAGGGCGTCCATGAAGCGGTCGAGCGGCCGGCTGCCGGACACTGAAAGCGAGCGACGGGCCGTCACCACGCCGCCGGTCATGGTCCAGGTGTCGGTCACTTCGAAGGAGACGTCTGACCATGGAGCGACGGTGCCGGTGCCGCGGATGCCGCCGTCGACGTCGATGACCGTGCGGTAGCCGCCCGATGAGATCGTGCGCGCGCCGGAGAAGTACGAGTCGATGCGGATCGGCCGTCGGCTGTGCACGGAGGCCTTGCCGGCGTTGTCGATCCGGACGCCCAAGGTGCCGTCGGCGTTCTGGGGCGTGGACAGGACCGGAAGCCCGGGCCCGGCGTCGGTGTTGGAACCTGCGTCCTCCTCGGAGCCTGCGTCCTCCTCGGGCAGGGTCTGCAGCGTCCTGTTGCTGGTGCAGGCGGCTGCAGCGGTGACACCGAGGAAAAACACGAGGGGCAGCAATTGGACAGGAGCTTTCATGGCGGTTCCCGTTCTCCGCAGTCCATTCTCCATAATGCTGCGAAGGTTAAATTGGCCCTACGGAGAGAGTATAGGCAAACCGGTAGCGGCGTGCAAGGATAGCAAGGAGAGATAGCAAGGAGAGATCTGGCGGTTGCGTCGGATTGCTGGTATAAAAAATACCATGCGTGAACGGGGATGGGAGCGCACCAAGAAGGAGCGCATGAGGGCTCAGGACGGCCGCATGAGGGCCTCCGTGATAGGGTGTTACGCCCCCATGGAGCCGCTCGTCATGGACGGCGTGCTCAAGTTCCTCGCCTGCGAGAAAAAGTACCCTCTGGCCCTCGTGCACAGGATCATCGACCGGCTTGCCTCCACCGCTGTCACCGCGACCGTCGTCACCCACGATGAAGCCGTCGCCTTCATCAAGGACATCCCGCCCGACTTCGCCATCGTCAGCGGGCCTTGCGCCTGCAGGCTCAATACCGCCGAGACGCTGGGACCCGACGCCAGGGACCTGTCATCAGGAAAACTTGAATTCTGCCGCAAAACGCCTCTCAACGTGGACATTCAGATCGCGAAAAACGCCGAGAAATTCGGCAAGCTCGAGTCCTACAGCCCCATCTCCAAAGATGATCTGCTCCGGCTGGAGGAGGAGTGCCTCAACATGGGGCTTGTGGCCAACATCTACACGGTGATGGACGGCGAGGCGGGGATCTGCCACTGCTCATCGGCAACGTGCATTCCATTCCTCGCCAACGAGGCGATCGGGGGCTCGTCATCGGTGATAAAAAAAGGCGCCTTCCTGCCGGTCACCGACAAGGGGATTTGCACGGGCACGGGGGACTGCGTCAAGGTATGCCATTTCGGCGCCCGCAGCGCGCCCGGCCGTGGCAAGAAGGCCTTCTCCACCGTCGACTCAAGCCGCTGCCATGGATGCGGACTGTGCGCCAGGGTCTGCCCCGAAAACGCCATCTCGATGACGGCACGACGCAGATGACGGCATGACGGCGCCCGTCTTTTTCAAGTCCGCGTTCGAGGCAAGCGTTCTACTGCTCTTTTTCGTCTGCCTCGCGCACTCCTATTATACTCACGGCTGGAAGAGGACCGTCAGGGAGTTCGTGGCCGGGTTTTTCTTGACCGCCTGTTGCGAGTCGACCGGCGTGCTCTCGGGGGCCTATGTCTACCCCGGTTTTCATGCCTACGTTTTCGCCACGCCCGTGGCCAACCCGGCATCGTGGATAGCCATGGTATACGTGATCATCGAGGTGACAAACCGTCTGGTCTACGGGGAGAAATCGTTTCAGATCTTCGGGGGAAGTCTGCTGAAGACGGTGTGCCTTCTTGCCATCGTCGACGCGACCCTGGCGCTGGCGGTTGACGTCGTCATGGACCCCCTCGCCACGATCTACAACTGGTGGGTCTGGGTGCCGTGCCTCCCGGATGTCACAACGATAGGACCGGGCGTGGTGGACCCGTACAACTTCGACGGCCGCGCCTTCATGGTCACCCCTCCAAACGCCCTGGCGGATTTCTTCGGGAGGTTCTTCCCGGGCGGCATGAGATACCCGACCCGGGTCCTGGGAATCCCCCTTATCAACTTCCTGGCGTGGTTTGCCTTCACCTTCGTGTTCACGAGCGAGTTTCGGTATGTGGAGTCCAAGCACGGATGGGGCGAACTGAAGAAGACCGTGGTGCTGTGGGGGCTTGTTCTCGTCGACGTGCCGGTTCTGGCCTTCGTGCTGATAGTGGTTCTTCTGGAAATAGTGTGGGTAAACCCGCCGAAGGTCATTTCTGAGCGTTCGTAGATAAAATCGAGGGCATCGCCAGCTCTTGGTACAAGGATGTTGTCTACACACCTTGACCAGGAGCCAGGAGGATGCCCGAC
>JACRCP010000086.1 GCA_016218965.1 Deltaproteobacteria bacterium
ACCGCTACCGTCTCACCACCCGCGGTCAATTGCTTGCCGCGGCGCTCTTCGCAACTCGTACCGCCTGCATCAAACAACTCCTGGACAAAGCCGCATGAGTTCTCTGCGCGGCACGACGATTTTTCGGAGTAGTAGATCAGCGCGCGGATCGGGGCGCGGACGCGCTGGGGTGCGGAGCTTCACTACCTGATGGGGCCGTTCACGCTGAGTGCCGAATGGCTGAGGGCGGCCTATCGGGACGTGGGCGTCTTCCACGACTTCTACGAAGGCTCGAAGCTCCTCCGCCACGACAAGATACTCGAAGCCGACGGCAGCATCACCTCGGCGTCCGTGTGGGCAAGTGTGTTTCTGACGGGCGAAAAGAAATTCCTCGACAACTTCGGCTGGCGCCAGCCCAATCCGGACAAGCCGCTCATCGGTTACGGATCGCGCGGGTCGGGCGCGTGGGAGATCCTGGCGCGTTTCTCGATGACGACCACCGACGAGGCCCTGTTCGAGTCGCAGAAGGTCAAGGGGTTCTCGGCCGCCGATTTCGACCCGGCGTCCCCGCTCAAGGGGCCGGCGCCGGGCGACGGCGCCTCGGTCAACGCGGCGGTCGTAGATGGCGCGCCGAAGCTCTACGAGGTGTCGGGCGGCCTCAACTGGACGCTCGGCTACAACGTCAGGCTGATGCTGGACTACACGTACCTCTGGGCGCCCGACTACTACGTGGACGCAAAGGACAAGAAGGGCAAGAGCGGAATCATCTCGGCGGGAAACTCGGACCTCTACGGCGCGACCCTCAAGAACAAGGCCGTCGAGTCCGAGCACATGATCGGCCTGCGTTTCATCACGAGGATATGACGGGAGGAGGTGCGCCGTGGCGGAGTCGTCAAAGGGACGGATGGCGTTCAGGTTCGTATTCTGGGCCGCGCTCTCGGCGGTGCTTTTCACCGTCATCCTGAGGTCGCACTACTCGGGGCAGATGGCGTCCTGGTACTATCACACGGCCGCCGTGGACGGGTACGCTGTTCACGCGGACGAGTTCGTCAACGCGACCAAGGAGGCGCCGGCCCTTCTCCAGGTCGGGAAGTTCGAGAGGATCGAGGGCCTCCAGGCGGTGCCCGTCAAGAAGGGGGACCGGCTCCCCGCAAACGCCAACGGAGTCATCCTCTCGGACGTCCTCAAGGCGGGGAAACGGGCGAGTCTTCAAGGGGAGGCCGTCAAAGTGACCGTCCCCTGGGAGATCAAGACCGCCAAGGGTTTCAAGTACAAGGACACTTTCAAGCACAAGGGCATCGAGACGTGGCCGTGGGCCGCGGTGTGGAACGTCTTCATGGTGATCGGGCTGGGCATCGCGCTCGGTTTCATGGCCGAGGGGTTCACCGACATCATCGGGATCAAACTCGAGAAGATCAGACACTTCGAAGGACACTGAGGAGGCCGCCATGTTCGATTTCGTCATCGCAGGAATACAGGCCCCGATATTCCTCCTGGTTTTCGTCGGATTCACCGTGGGGATCGTCGGCGGGTTCATCGGCGTGGGCGGCGGGTACATGGTGACGCCGGCGCTCATCGTGTTCGGGTTCCCGGGCTACATGGCCTCGGGCATAGACATGACGCACATCGCCGGAAAGGGGGTGGTGTCCACGGTGCGCCACCGGCAGCTGGGCAACATAGACTGGACGATGGCCCTTTCCATGGTCGCCGGGACGATGCTGGGCGTGGAGCTCGGCGTCCGCCTCCTGGTCTATTTCAAGGGGCTGGGGCTCTCGACCATCGTCCTGCTCATCACGTCGGTCCTCGTCATGTTCACCCTCTTCCTGTACACGCAGATCGAGACGCGCCGGGCCCACCGGAAGATCGAGCAGATGTCGCAGGACGGCGAGAGCGTGGGCAGGGAAATCCAGACCAGCTCGCTCCCCAAGATATTCCAGAATATCCCTCTGGCCCCGATCGTCCGCTGCCGCACCGCGCGGGTCATCATCTCGATGTGGGTCATCGTCCTGGTAGGGGTAGTGACCGGGGTTCTGGCGGGGTTCCTGGGCGTCGGAGGGGGCTTCATACGCGTCCCGTCGCTGGTGTACCTGGTCGGCGCATCGACGCACATTGCGGTCGGCACCGACCTTGTCGAGATCGTCTTCTCCGGAGGGTACGGGGCGCTCAGGCACTCGATCGAGGGGCACGTGGACATGATGGCGGTCATGTTCATGATATGCGGGGCGCTTTTCGGCGCCCAGGTCGGGTCGATAGCCACGTCGTACGTGCGCGGCCCCGCGATCCGCTACATCCTGAGCTACTCGCTCATCCTGGCAACCTGCGGAGCGGTCCTACGGCTCGCCTACGTGCTCACCGGCCAGAAGGTCGAGTCGCTCTCGTTTCTGGCGGTCATGCTCACGCTGGGCGAAATGATCTTCCTGTGCCTGTTCATCCTGTCTCTCGTGGTATTCGCGGTGCGGCACCGGAAGGGGAAGTCCGTGCCGCAGTGGGTTCCTCCGCTGGTGGTCTGAAACGACGATGGAGGTTCAAGATGAAGTGGTTCATCAATTCGATGTTCGGGTACTGGATACTCCTGCTCCTCGTTTCGCTCGGCTCGGCGGCGGTGATCTACGAGGTGTGGCTAAAGGGCAGAACATAGGAGTTCCCAATGAACAAGCTCTGGCAGATTGCGACAAACGTCGTGCTCTACGGGTTCCTTCTCTGGCTCCTGTACGATTCCACGGTCCGCGAGTGGGACCCGTGGTTCGCCTTCGTAGTCGCGTTCGTGCTCGTGCTGGCGGTTGTGGTGTCGCTCATCCCGTCGCTTCACGCGCCGAAGGTCTCCCCGGGGACGTATCCTTACGATGATTGAAGCCCCCGCGATACGGGACAGCCTTCGGGGTCTCTACGAGAGCCGGGAGCGGGGCGACCTGCCCGAGCGCAGGTTCGAACGCCTGCAGGCCGACGCAATAGTGGATCTCTGCCGCGCCGCCGCGCGCGAAAGGCTGGTCGCCGGCGAGGGGATCGAGGCCGAGCACCACGTCGTGCACGCCCACATGCGCGTGAACCAGTCCGTCCTTCAGGAAACCGAACAGGAATGTGTCAGCCTGTTCCTCACGCCGACGAGGCTCTTGAGGCTTCGGTTTCTCGTGTCGCCGGGGAGGCCGCCGAGCTGTGACGAACGTGACGGAGCGCGATGGGACGACGTGGAGGTTGGGGGCGTCATCGGTCTCGAGGCGCGGCGCGCCGTCCGTACCGGGGAGGCCGCCGCGGGGGCCGTCGTGTTCGCGGCCGCGGCGCTGTTTCATCCGTTGCTCGAGGTCACAGGGTTGCTGATGGCGGCGCTGGGGCTTCTCGGCATCCTGCACGCTGTCCTGTTGCCGACGCGCTGGATCGACGTCGAGACCATGCCCCCGGCCCCGCGGGCCGAGGACGTGATCCGGGTCTTCGCAATCCACAAGAAGAGCGCGCGTGGGCTGGTCCGGCTGCTCAAGGGTGCGGTGCGTCGGCCCGGTTGAAACCGACGGGGGCATCGCGTAACATGCGTCATGGGCGGCATGATCGACATCCCGGAAAACCCGGACGCGACTGAGGGGACTTCCGGTCCCTTCCGGCGGGCCGCGCGGCGTTCGTTGCGGGGATTCCTCTCGTTTCTCGAACTAATAGGCCTCCGGCAGGAGTCGCGGGCGCCGGAGCTCCAGGCCGCGCTGGGCCGGTTCAAGCTGTACCACACCCGCTTCAGGACGCTGCTCTCGGCCAACAACAGTTTCCTCGAGGGGTTGACCGACATCGAACGCAAGCTCCTGGGCGAGGAGCCGTTCGGCCGGGGGTTTGTCAAGCGCGTGGCGCTTCAGACGGTCGCCGACGTCCACCAGATGGTCGAGAGCCTGGGCGTCATTTCGGGAGACGGCTACCCCGGGCTGAAACAGGCGCTCGACGGCATCACCGCGTCTCTCAATTCCATTTTGGAGCCGGTTCACGCCCAGACGCCCGGCGCCATCGTGCTCGCCATCGGGGAAACAGACGGGCGCTGCTCGGATCTGGCCGGGGGAAAGATGGCCAACCTGTGCGAGATCCGGAACGCCCTTGGGCTGCCCGTCCCCAACGGCTTCACCGTGACCACCGACGGCTTCCGGCTGCTCATCGAGAGCGCCGGCATTCGTTCGCTGGTGCAGCACGCCGAGGTCGAGATCACCTGCGCCGAAGACGCGGCGTGCATGAGCCGCGAATACCAGGGGCGGCTGGAGGCGGCAGCCGTGCCTTTGTAGCTCCGGGACGAAATTCTGAAGGCGTTCGACCGGCTGGCGGAAGGCAGAGGCGGGACGCTCCGCGTGGCCGTCCGCTCGAGCGCCCCGGGCGAGGACGGCCAGCTCTCATTTGCCGGACAGTTCGAAAGCGTCCTGAACGTGCCCCGCGACGGGCTCGTCGACGCATACCGGCGGGTGACTGCAAGCCTCTTTTCGCCCGAGGCCGTCCACTACCGCCTGCTTCACGGTCTGCGCGCCCAGGAGGCCGAAATGGCGGTCGGCTTCATCGAAATGGTCGACGCCGTGGCAAGCGGGGTCGTGTTCTCGAACGACCCGAACCGGCCCGAGCCGGGGCAGGTCATGGTCCATGCCGTGGGCGGGCTGGGTGTCACGCTCGCCGACGGGAGTTCGACCCCCGAGACGATACTGTTTTCGCGGCGCGGCGAGCCGGCGCTCATGTCGCGGACGCCGTCCCGGCAGCAGCGTCAGGTCGTCTGCGCCGCAGGGGGGGGCGTGCGCGAGGACGCGCCCCCGGTTGATGACGGGGGCCGGCCGTTCCTTTCGGACGCCGAGGCGCTCAACCTGGCGCGATGGGCACTTGCGCTGGAGGCGCACTTCGGGTGCCCGCAGGACATCGAGTGGGCGATCGACCGGGGGCGCCGGCTCTATCTCCTCCAGAGCCGTCCGCTCAGGCTCATCGCCCAGGAGACAGGCGAGGGGGCGCCCGTTCCCGGCGCGGAGGTGCTTGTCCGCGGGGGCGACGTGGCGTGCCCGGGTTTCGGCACGGGACCGGCGGTGCACATGGACGAGGACGGCGCCCTCGACTCTTTTCCGGACGGCGCGGTGCTCGTGGCCCGGCGCTCGTCCCCCAAGTTCGTGCGGCTGATGTCCAAGGCGAGGGCCATCGTCGCGGACGCCGGGGGGACCACCGGACACATGGCCTCGCTCGCGCGCGAGTTTCGGGTCCCGGCGCTCGTCGGGACGAGGGTCGCCACGCGTTCGATTCCACCCGGCGCCGTCGTCACCGTCGACGCCACCGCCGGTTATGTCTACGCCGGGGAGGTCGCGGCGCCGCGGGCGCGCGATCGCCCGGGCGCGACGGGCCGCGGGGCGCGCTCCGCATTCCGGGCGTCACGCGCGTATCACCTTTTGGAACGCGCCGCGCCGCTCATCATTCCCCTCAACCTGGGCGACCCTCACGCGAGCTCGTTTCGCCCCGAGCAGTGCCGCACCCTGCACGACCTGGCGCGCTTCATCCACGAAAAATCCTACGAAGAGATGTTCAGGATGGGCGAGAAGCTCGGCGATTTCCGCGAGGGGAGCTACTATCTGGACGTCTTCCTGCCGATCGATCTGTACATCATCGACCTGGGCGGCGGAATCGTCCCTCCGGACGAAGGGCGGAAGGTGAAACCCGCCAACGTGACGTCGGTCCCGTTTTCCGCCCTTCTTTCCGGGATGCTAAACGAAAACATACCGCGCTACGGCCCCAGGCCCATGGACGTTTCGGGGTTTGTCTCGGTGATGATGCGGCACGCGATCACTTCGCCCGAAAACGAGAGGACGTTCCGCGACCCGTGCTACGCGATGGTGTCCGATCGGTACCTCAACTACACAGCCCGGGTCGGTTACCACTTCGGCATCGTGGACAGCTACTGCGGGCGGACGCCCAACAAGAACTACGTGAGCATTCTTTTCCGCGGCGGGGCGGCGGATCTTCAGCGGCGGAGGAGGAGGGCGCAGGCGATCGGCTCAATCCTGCGGGGTTCGGCCTACACGGTCGACGTCAAGGACGACGTGGTCAACGCGAGGCTCAACAAGGCGCCGCAGGAAGAGGTCAAATCGAGCCTCGAGATGATAGGGAGGCTGCTCCAATTCATGCGGCAGATGGACCTCGCGATGACGTCGGACCGTTCGGTCGGGGTGGTGACGCGCGCGTTCCTCACGGGCGACTACCGCCTGGAGGGGAACGGCGGGACGCCTCGATCTCCTTCATGATGGCCTTTCGCTCGACGGCGTTTTCGATGGCCGACACGAGCGTCTCCACGGGGCAGGGTTTGAGCAGAAAGTCCGTCGCGCCGCCGGAGATGGCCGCTGCGAGCCGCTCAAGATCGCCGTGGCCGGTGAGTATCAGCACCGGGGTGATGCGGTCCATTCCCTTGATGGCCCCAAGCGTCGCGATGCCGTCCATGACGGGCATCCTGAGGTCCAGCACAATGGCGTCGAACTCGGTGCACCGGAGGGCATCGAGGGCCCGCGGGCCGTCGGGGACGCCGAATGCGTCGAACCCGCGCCGCGAAAGCGCCCGGGTGAGGGCGTCGAGGTACTCCGACTCGTCGTCCACGATGAGGACTCGCGCCACGCTGCGTTCCTTTCCGCTCCCACCCGCGCCAGACTCCCCCATCCGATCAGCCGCTCCGCTCCCGGCTCTTGGCGCAGGCGCACTGGATCGTGAGCGTCAGCGCCTCGATCGCCTGGGGTTTCCGCAGATAGTCGAAGGCGCCGTCGCTCATCCCCGAGACTGCCTGTTCGACGTTGGGATGGCCCGTGAGCAGGATGACCTCGGTCGCCGGGAACCGTTCCTTGACGATCCGCAGAAGGTCAATCCCCCCGATGCCGGGCATCCTGATGTCCAAGAGCGCCACGTCAAACGGCTGGTTCTCGAGGAGTGAGAGCGCTTGCGTGCCGTCTTGGGCAGTTGCGACCGACATCCCCCTTCGAGTGATGGCCTTTTTGAGGCCGTCGAGGAAAAGGGGCTCGTCATCCACGACAAGGAGCCGGATGTCCGAGACGTCTCCGGCGCCGTCGGCGGGGGCGGCGGCCCGTCGAGTGCTCTCAACCGCGTCGCGCGCCACCTGCGCCAGCTTGTCCGGGCTGCACGGCTTGGCGAGGTACTCGTACGCGCCGTCGTGCTTCAGGTTGACAGACTGCCGGAGCGTGCCGTGCCCGGTGAGCATGATGACCGGGACGGCCTGCGCCCCGGCTGAGATCCTCCGGAACACCTCTATGCCGTCGAGCCCGGGCATCTTGAGGTCCAGGACCACGACGTCGAACTTCTCCTTCTCAAGCATCCGCAGGGCGGTTTCACCGTCGGGCGCGGTGGCCACGGAAAACCCGCGGCGCGAAAGCGCCCGGGCCGTCGCGTCCAGGAAGTCAACCTCGTCGTCCACGAGAAGCAGCCTCGCCGTCGTGCCGTTCGCGTTCATGACCGGACCTCCTTGTCCCGGGGGACCGCTACGCGGACTTCTCCCCCGGACCCCCTGTTCGCTCCGGCGGAGTGAATCCGCCTGCGCTCACGAATCCCTTCCTCCCGGCGGGTCCCGCCGCCACGGGCAGGCGGATGATCATTTCGGTCCCGACCCCGACCCGGCTCCGGGCCTCCATCGTCCCGCCCCAGTTCTGTACGATCCCGTAGCAGACGGACAACCCCAGCCCCGTGCCCTGGCTCACCGGTTTCGTCGTGAAAAACGGCTGGAAGACCCGGTCCAGAAGTTCGGGCGGGATTCCGCACCCCGTATCGGCCACAGTCAGCAAGACCTGGCCGCTTTCGACGCGCGCCGCCACACGGATGCTGCCGCCGTCGTTCATGGCGTAGAGCGAGTTGTTGATGAGGTTCACGATGACCTGCTGAAGTTCGGTCGGGTCGAGCACCACGGGCGGGAGGTCTCGCTCGACCTCGACCTTCATGGTTACGTTCCGAACCTGCGCCTGTTTCTGCAGGAGCGCCACGATCTCGTCCAAGCGCGGCCCGATGTTCGTCGCGCGGAGCTTGGCCTCGCCGGCGCGTCCGAACTGGAGCATCTTGGCGGTGATGTTCCCGCAGCGTTCGATCTGTTTCTGGCAGCGCTCCACCGACTGCATCACCTCGTCCTTGGATGCCTGATCGACTTTGATCTCCCCGACGACGTCGGCGATGTTGGTCTGCTCGACGGTCATTATGGCCAGGGGGTTGTTGATTTCATGGGCGAGGCCGGTGGCGAGCTCGCCGAGCGATGCGAGCTTGGCCGACCGGAGCAGGTTCTTCGAGAGCTCGTCCCTTTGCTCGTTCGCCCGGTCGATCTGCCTCGTCAGGTGCCTCGTTGCGAGCACGGTGGTTGCGGCGATCACGAGGACGGCCAGCGATACCATCACGGCGCCCCACAGAAAGGCCCTGTACACCGGCGCCTTGATCTCGTTGAGGTCTTGGAGCACGACGAGCATCCAGCGGTCGTTGTTGAGCCAGGAGGTCGCCTGCACCATGGTCCGGCCCGCGATCGTCACCCGGGTCTCTCGGACCCCGCCGTGCACGCCGGGCGCCGAAAGGTGAGATCGCTCGAAGACACGCCCGTATCTGGACGCCGTCTGGTAGATCCCCTCGGTATTGACGATGAAGGCGTCGCCCGTGATCCCGAGCTGGCTGGTGCGCACCAGGGCGTCGAACCGGTCGCTGTTGATGGTGGCGCGGAGCACCCATGTCCGCGAGTGATCGTGCCTTTTCACGGCGATCACGCAGTGCGGGACGCGCCTGAACCCGATGAAGACGTCGCTCACGTACACGTGTTTGGACATCACGTGCTTGAACCACTCGGCGTCGGCGTAGTTGCGGTTTTTGAGGTCGTACGGGCCGACGTAGGCCAGGTGTGCGCCGTCGCTCCCAATAACGCCCAGGTCAATGAAGGTCTCGCCGTAAGTGTCCCGGAGCGACTCGAAGACGCGCTCCAACCCGGCCTCGTTGCGGAGGTCCTCGAAGGGGTGGCTCAGGGCCACGAGGTCGAGGGCGCGCAGCCGGCTGAAGATGTAGAGCTCAATGGCGCTTGTGTGGTTCCGGACGACGTTCCGCTGAAGCTTCAGGGCTTTTTCCTCAAGCAACCGGCCGAACACCACCCACGCACCCGCGCTTACGAGGCCCAAAGGAAGGATGGAGGCCACGAGGAGGACCCCGACGATACGCCACCGGAGGCGTGCCGCCTTGTGGACCGCGTGCCCGCCGGCGGTGCCGGGGGAAATGTCAGGCCGCTCGTTCATGACCGACACATTACAACCCAAACGGGTATGTGTGCAACAACCGCGCCAACGGAAGCCGCCAGCATTTGCAGTTGACAACGCCAACGGAGGTATTCTAAACGTCACTTGTTGCTTTGGACCTTCAGACTGGCGGTGACATGGAAAACGAGGTGCTCAGGAACAGCCCGATGTTCGACGGACTTGGCGATGCCGAGCTCGACCGGCTGCTCACGCTCTTCGAGCGCAAGAAGTTCCCGCCGCTTTCGACGATTTTCCTTGAAAACATGCCCGGAAACAGCATCTTCCTGCTCGAAAAGGGGCTGGTGAAGATCACCAAGATCCGCGAGGAGTTCGACATAGACCAGGAGGAGGAAACCAACCGCGACGTCCCGGCGGCCCTCACGCGGGGGGTCGAGCGCGTGCTGGTGCACCTTCGGCAGGGCGAGTTCTTCGGCGAGATGAGCTTCATAGACGGCCAGCCGCGGTCCGCGTCGGCGTTCGCCGTCGAGGAAAGCGACGTCCTGGTCCTGGAGAAGGCTGTTTTCGACAGGCTCGCGCGCGAGGACACGGCGCTGGCCTTCAGGCTGGCGATAAACATGGCCCGCATACTCTCGAGCCGCCTCCGGCAGACCGACCAGCTCCTGGTCGGCCTGACCGAGATGATCTACCAGTGCCGCACATAGCCGTCAGCTGTCAGCTGTCAGCTGTCAGCAGGAGATAACATGCTCAACCCCGACATGAAGGAAGGCCTGACGTTTGACGACGTCCTGATTCTTCCCGCTTACACCGAGATCATCCCCAAGGACGTCGACGTGTCGACGCGGCTCACCGCCCAGATCGCGCTCAAGATTCCCCTGGTTTCGGCCGCGATGGACACGGTGACCGAGTCGCGGACGGCCATCGCCATGGCACGCGAGGGCGGCATCGGCATCATCCACAAGAACATGCCCGTCGCGGACCAGGCCGACGAGGTCCGCAAGGTCAAAAAATCCGAGAGCGCCGTCGTCGCAGATCCGATCACCATAGAGCCGGAGCGCAAGGTGTCCGATGCCATCGAGTTGATGCGAAGGCACTCGGTCTCAGGCGTCCCCGTGGTCAAGAAAGGGAAGCTCCGCGGGATCATCACCAACCGCGACATCAGGTACGAACGAAACATGGACGTGGCCGTGGCGGACACGATGACGAAGAAACTCGTGACCGCGCCGGTGGGCGTCGATCTCGAAACGGCAAAAGACCTGCTCCACAAGCACCGGATCGAGAAGCTCCTCCTCGTGGACGACGAGTTCAACCTCTGCGGCCTCATCACAATCAAGGACATCGAGAAGACCCGGCGATTTCCGGGGGCCGCCAAGGACGGCAAGGGGCGCCTGATTGTCGGGGCGGCCGTCGGCGTGGGCGCCGAGTGCCAGGAGCGTGCCGCGGCGCTTGCCGGCGCCGGGGCGGACGTGCTTGTCATAGACACGGCCCACGGGCACTCAAAAAACGTGATCGATGCGATAAAGGCGGTCAAGGCGGCGTTCCCGGATTCCCCTGTCATTGCGGGGAACGTCGCGACCGCGGAAGGGTGCGAGGCGCTCATCAAGGCTGGCGCCGACGCGGTCAAGGTCGGCATAGGGCCGGGGTCGATTTGCACGACTCGGGTTGTCGCGGGCTGCGGCGTGCCTCAGGTAACCGCGATAGACGACTGTGCGCGCCTGGCGGCGAAGAAGGGCATCCCGATCGTCGCCGACGGCGGCATCAAGTTCTCGGGCGATGTGGTGAAGGCGATCGCCGCCGGGGCCGATACCGTGATGATCGGGTCGCTTTTCGCGGGGACCGAGGAAAGTCCCGGTGAGGTAATCATTTACCAGGGCCGCTCGTACAAGGTCTATCGGGGGATGGGGTCCATCTCGGCCATGAAGAAGGGGAGCGCCGACCGCTACGGGCAGGCCGGCGAGCGCGACGAGATGAAGCTCGTCCCGGAGGGGATCGAGGGCCGGGTGCCATACCGCGGGTCGGTAGGCGAAAACGTGTACCAGCTCGTCGGCGGCCTGAAATCCGGCATGGGCTATGCGGGGTGTGCCACGCTCGACGATCTCCACAAGAGGGCCAGGTTCATCCGGATCACGAGCGCGGGTCTGCGCGAAAGCCACGTCCACGACGTGATAATCACAAAGGAAGCGCCGAACTACAGGCTCGAACAGTGACCCCTCCCCCGGCCCCATCCCCCAACAAGTTGGGAGAGGGGAGTCCGTCCCCGAGGGCCGGGGGATAGGGGCCTGGAGAAGCGTTGGACAGCCGCAGGAACTCAAACAGGGTTCTCATCCTCGACTTCGGCTCGCAGTACACGCAGCTCATCGCGAGGCGCGTGCGCGAACTAAAGGTCTACTGCGAGATACACCCGTTCAACATGCCGTTTGAGAAGGTGCGGTCGTGGGGGCCGTGGGCGACAATCCTGTCCGGAAGCCCGGCCTCGGTCTTTGACAAAAACGCACCGATCGTCGATCGCGGCGTCTTCTCGCTGGGTGTTCCCGTATTGGGGATCTGTTACGGGCTCCAGCTCACGGCGCACCTGCTGGGCGGCCGTGTCGAGAAGTCGGCGGACCGCGAGTACGGGTTAGCGCGGCTCAAGATTCAGCCCGGCTCGGCCCTTTTTCGCGGGTTCCGGAAGGGCGCGCCGGTGCAGGTATGGATGAGCCACGGCGACCGTGTGATGCGCCTCCCGCGGGGATTCCGAGTGACCGCGACCACCACGTCGTCCCCGTTCGCGGCCGTCGAGAACCCCGCCCTCGGGTTCTACGGCGTCCAGTTCCATCCCGAGGTCGCGCACACCCCGCGCGGGAAGGAGATTCTGGCCAACTTCCTCTTCCGCATTGCCGGGTGTGAACCGACCTGGGACATGGGGTCGTTCATCGAACAATCCGTGAAGGAGGTACGGGAAAAGGCCCGGAAGGGCAACGTGATCTGCGCGCTCTCGGGTGGCGTCGATTCATCCGTTGCCGCCGCACTTGTTGCCCGGGCCGTCGGCGACAGGCTGACGTGCATCTTTGTCGACAACGGCGTCCTCCGAAAAGGCGAGGCCGCGCAGGTCCGCGAGGCCTTCGGGCAAAAGCTTGGGGCCACTCTGGCGTGCGTGGATGCCTCGCGCCGATTTCTTCGCAGACTTCAAGGTGTCGAAGACCCCGAGAAGAAGCGCAAGATCATCGGCAGCGAGTTCATCGCCGTTTTCGAAGAACAGGCGCGGCGCATCAAGGGCGTCGAGTGGCTGGTCCAGGGGACGCTCTACCCCGACGTGATCGAATCCTTGTCGTTCAAGGGGCCGTCTGCAACCATCAAGAGCCATCACAACGTCGGCGGCCTGCCGTCGGCAATGAGGCTCAAGCTCATCGAACCTCTGCGCGAGCTTTTCAAGGACGAGGTCCGCGACCTCGGGCGCAAGCTCGGCGTCCCCGAAGAGATCGTCTCGCGCCACCCCTTTCCCGGGCCGGGGCTCGCGGTCCGCATCGTCGGGGCGGTGACGCCCGAGCGCGTCCGCATCCTCCAGGAAGCCGACGCCATAGTCCAGGATGTGATTGGCGCCGCCGGTCTCCGCGGGACGCTCTGGCAGGCATTCGCGGTTCTCCTCCCGGTCAAGTCCGTCGGCGTCATGGGCGACGAGCGGACATACGAAAACGTCTGCGCCGTCCGCGCCGTGACGAGCCTCGACGGCATGACGGCCGACTGGTACCCGCTCCCCTACGAAGTCCTCGGCGCCATCAGCCGCCGCATCATCAACGAAGTCAAGGGCATCAACCGCGTCGTCTACGACGTAAGCTCCAAACCCCCGAGCACGATCGAGTGGGAGTGACCCGAGCCGCGCGCGTGAGCAAGTGGCTGACCGTGTTCGCCGACCTGCGCATGGCTGAATCCCGTCGTTGAAACCCGGGTCCACTTCAAGTATATTGCCCGCAACGCATCGGCACCGGGGCTTGCTTGAATGAACAGGCTTGTCCGCGACTACGAAATCCTTGAATCCCTCGGGAAGGGGGGGATGGGGGAGGTGTTCAAGGCTCGGAACACCCTCATTCAAGAAGACTTCGTCGCGATCAAAGTCATTCGCCCCGAGCTCGCCGGGAACCCCGAGCTCCGGCAGCGTTTTCTCCAGGAAGCCACGGCGCTGCTCAAGCTGAACCACCCGAACATCATGAAGTTCCGTCACATCTTCGAGGACGACGGTCAGCTCTACCTCGTCACCGAGTTCATAGAGGGCCTTCCGTTGAGCGAAGTTCTCGAAGAGAAGCGCGAGGTGTCGCTGGAAGAAGGCTGGAACTGGTTCCAGCAAATCGCCTCGGGCGTCGCCTACGCGCACAAGATAGGGGTGGTTCACAGGGACTTGAAGCCCGCCAACATCATCGTGCAGGACGACGGGATCATACGGGTCCTCGATTTCGGCCTGGCCAAACAGTTGGGTACGATCAGCGGCGGCGGCACGGCCACCGGACAGGTGATGGGCACTCCGCCATACCTCCCGCCCGAGGTCATCACCGGGGACGTGAGCATCAAGCACGCCGGCGAGGTGGCCGACATCTACGCCCTCGGGGTCATCGCCTACAGGATGTTCGCCGGGAGGATGCCGTATGATCTCGACGAAAACGAATCGTCGCTCCGGCTCCTGTCGCAGCTCATCAAGCTCCATCTGGCGAAGGAGCCGGTCGCGCCTCTCGAATCTGTGCGCCCGGATCTTCCGACTCCGTTTGCCCGGCTGTTGATGTCGGGTCTCGAAAGGGACCCCTTCCAGCGCCCGTCCAACACGGCCAAATGGCTCAAGAGGATTCGGAAGACGCTCCCGGTCACGATGGTGGACGAGGTTTCGAGGGTGGTCAAGGTCGGCACGCCCCAGGTGGGCCAGACGCTTTTTGAAGTGCGGCCCGGGCACGCCTCGACGACAGAAGCGACCGCCAGAAAGCAAACGTTGCCGTATGCCGACACGTCGGTGACGCGAAAAGAGGAACATGCGCGGGTTGAGAGCCCGGCCGTTTCGCCGGAACCCCGCAGACAGCGCCTGCCGGACACGCTTGTTGGTGGTCCTGACAGGGTTTCGCGGGATTCGGTGTCGGACGACAAGACAAGAAAAGTCATCGTGGACAGTGAGCTCAGGATGCCGATGCAGGCCACTTCGCCGAAAGCCGCCGCGCCGGTATCTGCGGACTCGAACCCGCCCGTGCATCCTCCCGACGGCCTGACCAGGAAGGTGGTAGTAGACAGAACCGGCGCATCCGAGCAAGTGTCGTCGTACCTGCAACAAGGGCAGTATGCAGAAGGCGCCGAAGAGCCGCTGAGGGCGCCTCGGAAAGGGATGACGTTTGCTCTGATTGGGTTGGGCGTCGCGGCGGCCGTCGTGGTTGCGGCTGCCGTGGTTCTGGCGGTCACCAAACACGGTTCGAGCGCGGGCGAGACGGAGTTGCGGCCGGCGGCCCGCGCGGCAACCGAGCCGAGCGCGTCGGCAAGCGGCGGTTCCCGCTCCCTTACGGTTGCGGCTCCGATCCCAACCGAGCCGCGCGCGTCAGCAAGCGGTGCAGCCGACGGAGCCGCTGCGCCTTCGAAAAAGGCGGCGACCGCAAAACGCGACGCGCCGGCTCGGGCGGACACTTCGCCTTCGGAGTCCAAGAAACCATCGTGGTCTGATATCCCCGCGATCGAGGACGACCCGGTCCAACCCCCAAAAACGGCAGCGACTGTGCCTGGCGAATCGTCGGCAAAAAAGCCGGCGAAAGATGCCCCTGCGGAACCCAAAACGGGGTACCTGAGCGTGAACTCGGTGCCGTGGGCGTACATCTTCATCGACGGAAAGTACACGGGTAAGAAGACGCCGCTCACAGGGCACCCGCTTCCGCCCGGCAAGTACAAGCTGACACTCAAACCAAGCGGCGGGGCCGCAAAAGACATCCCGATCAGGATCACCTCGGGCGAGGTGACGACGGTGAGCGAAAAGGACCTGTCGGGCGCCGGAGGCACGGGCAATGAGTGAGGTAAGCCCTAACATTCGTGGAGAGCATTTCCGGGGCGTCTGCCTCGCGACGGAGAACATGGACGGCGGACAGGAGCGGCAAGCACAGGAGCAACTGGCAGGTCCACGAAGATGAAGATTCGTGATATTATCTGGCTCGATGAGGTTGTCGAGAAGCTGGCGTGGAAGCACGGTGTCGTGGCCTCCGAGGTCGAGGACGTCGTGCGCGGCAGATGCAGGATCTTCAAGAGGGAAAAGGGGAGGAGGGTCGAAGGGGAAGACCTTTACCTGGCGTTGGGGGTTACGTACAGCGGGAGGTATCTTGCGGTGTTCTTCATCCTGAAGCAGGGTGGAGAGGCCCTCGTCGTGACCGCAAGGGACATGAAAAAGTGCGAGCGGAGGTTGTATGAAGAAAAGCACTGAAGAGAAGGACATGTCGGTCCAGGAGGCCTCGGAATACTGGGACGAGCATGATTTTGCGGAGTGCGGCGGGCTTGAGGAGGTGAAGGACCTCGAGTTCGCGCTTCGGAAGAAGAAGTATGTAGGCATAGACATCCGCCTGTACGCGATGATACGAAAGAGCGCAAGAAAGCTTCGCGTGCCGGAAGAGGCGCTCATCAACAAGTGGCTGCGCGAAAGGGTGTGAATGGAAATCAGGGA
>JACRCP010000087.1 GCA_016218965.1 Deltaproteobacteria bacterium
CGATACTGCCGACCCTCAGTCTGCCGCTCGAATCTCATTCGCGGTGATCTCCGGAGGGCCATCGAGGCTCGGGGCCGCGTGCCCTTCCCTCTCAAGAACGGTTTCGCGGAGGAGTTTGGCCTCAAGGAGCCATTGCAAAATTGGGTTCCAAGTCAACCTGCCTTGGGACGCCAGACGCAACAGGCCGGAATCAGAGAGGAAAACCCTCACTGGTTCCGGCTTTTCCATTCCATCCCACGAACACCCAGTTCCATTCAACCTTTCCTTCCCGCCCTCTAGCCTACAGTAATTTCCGGGGGGGCAGGTGTCTCACCCATATTGGCAGAAAGGGTCCGCGCGTGCGGCCTGGCGGAGCCGGTCCCACGAGTGCCTTCTGCGTTGATTGCACCCTTCCAAGGTGGTAAAGATACGGCATCACATTCGTGGGCCTCGGGGAGCGAGGCGGGATGGCGGAGGGGTATGCCGTCGGTTGGAATTCCAAATCAAGGGCAGATCGTCACGGCGCGGGCGCGGAAGTGGGTCGTGCTCGACGTTCACAAGAGCGCCCTGCCGCCCGACGTGATGGCGGGTGTCGAGTCGGCGCGGCCGCAGCACCTTGTCTCGCTCTCGTCGGTTGAGGAGGACGGTCTCGGGGAGGAACTGCACGTCATCTGGGAGGTCGAGGCGGGCACGGCCATCTCGGAGCGGTCCACACTGCCGGAACCCAAGGGCTTTGACGAGCCGCGCCGTCTTGACGCCTTCCTGAATGCCGTCCGCTGGGGCGCGGTCTCGTCCGCCGATGTCAAGGCGCTTCACGCGCCATTCCGCTCGGGCATCCAGATTGAGGATTATCAACTCGACCCCGTCGTCCGCGCCCTTCAGATGCCGCGCGTGAACCTGCTCGTGGCCGATGATGTCGGCCTTGGCAAATCCGTGGAGTCCGGCCTTGTGGTGCAGGAACTCATGCTCCGGCACCGAGCGCGGACCGTGCTCGTCGTCTGCCCCGCCGCGCTCCAGATTCACTGGAAGACGATTCTGTGGGAGAAGTTCGGGCTTGAGTTCCGCATCGTGGACGCGGAACTCATAAAGTGGTTGCGGCGCAGGCGCGGCGTGCACGTCAACCCGTGGAACCACTTTCCGCGGCTCATTACGAGCATCGACTACATCAAACGCGACCGGCCGTTCCGGCTGTTCCGCGAGACCCTGCCCGCCAAGGGCCAGCCTTCGTTCCCGCGACACTATGACGTTCTCATCGTGGACGAGGCCCACAACGTCGCGCCGTCGGGCATGGGCCGCTACGCCATCGACTCGCAGAGGACACAGGTAATCCGCGAGATAACGCCGCACTTCGAGCACAAACTGTTCCTCACCGCGACGCCGCACTCGGGCTTCACGGAAGCGTTCACGGCGCTGCTAGAACTCATCGACGACCAGCGGTTCCATCGCGGCTTGCACTTCGACAAGGAGCAACTTGCGGCCGTCATGGTGCGGCGGCTCAAAAGCGAACTCAAAACCAAGTGGGACGGCACGCCCCGTTTCCCGCCGCGAAAGCTCGACCACATCGAGGTCGAGTACACCGACGCCGAGCGCCGCGCACATGCCGACCTTGCCGGGTACACCGCCCTGCGGCAGCGGAACACGGGCGACAACGCAGAGAGGTTTGCGACCGAGTTCGTGCTAAAGATGCTCAAGAAACGGCTGTTCTCGTCACCGGCGGCGTTCGCCTCCACGCTCGAAAAGCATGCGAAGTCGATTGGCAGGGCAACCAAGGCCAAGGCCGAGCACCGAGTGTCCGTCGGCGTCCTCCGGCGGCAGGCCGAGAACATCGAGGAGGCATATTCTGACGACGACGAGTACGAAGATGCTGCGCACGACCTCGTCGAGACCGGCTCGCGCCTGTTCCGCGACCTCGAAGACGACGAGCGCCGCCTCCTCGACAGCCTTCGCAAGTACGCCACCTCGGCCAAGGGCAGGCCCGACTCGAAGGCGCAACGGCTCATCGACTGGCTGAACTCACATCTTCGGCCCAACGGCAAGTGGAACGACGAGCGGGTCATCATCTTCACCGAGTTCCGCACAACGCAGAAGTACCTTCAGACACTTTTTGCGGCCGAGGGACTTTCCACAGGCGAGCGCCTCCTTACGCTTTACGGCGGCATGCCCGGCGACGACCGCGAGAGAATCAAGGCGGCGTTCCAGGCATCGCCCAAGGACTCCCCAGTTCGGATTCTCCTCGGGACGGACGCGGCCTCCGAGGGCATTGACCTTCAGAACCATTGCCATCGGCTCATCCACTACGAGATTCCTTGGAACCCCGCCCGAATGGAACAACGCAACGGGCGTGTGGACCGGCACGGCCAGCGGGCGGGCGAGGTGCTGATATTCCACTTCGCCCCCAAGGGTTTCGACGCTCACGCTTACGACCAGAAGGTGCCGGTCGGCAAGCTCGAAGGCGACATTGAGTTCCTCACCCGCGCCGCCATCAAGGTCGAGCACATCCGCGAGGACCTCGGGAACGTCGGGCCGGTCATCACGCAGCAGGTCGAGGAGGCGATGCTCGGGCGGCGTCAGGGCCTCGACACCGGCGCGGCCGAGCGGCAGGCGGCCGAGAAAAGGCGCGAGTACAAGGTCGAGCGCGACCTCCGGAAACAGCTCGAAAAGCTCTTCACCCAACTCAATGAAAGCCGCGAAGAACTCAAGATGTCGCCCGAAAACGTGCGGGCCGTCGTCGAGGTCGGTTTGCAGGTCGCTGGCAAGCCGCCGCTTGGACCCGTGGAGGTCGAGGGCTTGCGGCCCGCTTCGTCCGGTGCGAACAACGGGCACTGCGCCTTTGCCGTCCCGCCCCTCGACGGCACATGGGCGGCGTGCGCGACGGGCCTTGCGCACCCGCACACGGGCAAGGTGAGGCCCATCGTGTTCGACCACGACCTCGCCGTGAACCGTGACGACGTGGTGCTTGCGCATCTCAATCACAGGCTCGTCGAGATGTGCCTGCGGCTTCTGCGCGCGGAGGTCTGGGTGCCCGAGGGGCAGCAGAAACTCAACCGCGTCTCGGCGCGTCTGGCGTCGAAGTCGGTTATCAAGGAACCGGTCGTCGTCGGCTATGGGCGTCTGCTCGTCCTTGGGGCCGACAATGCTCGGTTGCACGAGGAAATCATCACTGCCGCCGGTGCCCTGCGCGAGGGGCGCTTTGCCCGCCTCAACGTCGGAGACACCGATAAGGCCATAGGCGCGGCCCTCGACGCCGAGGCCCCCGCCGCCGTCAAGGAGCGGCTCATCAAGCTCTGGCCCTCGCACCGCGACGCGCTCGTGGCTGCGCTCGACGCCCGCATGAAAGAGCGCACCGGCGGCCTGCTCAAATCCCTTGGCGAACGCCGTGACAAGGAGGTCGCTGACATCACGGCGATTCTTTCCGAACTCAAGCGGTCCATCGAGGAGGAACTTAGGCACAAGCCCGAGCAGCAGGAGTTGTTCAGTTCGGTGGAGAACGACCAATTCGAGCGCAACAAGGACGCCTTGCGGGCGCGCCTTGAGGCGATTCCGGCGGAACTCGAACGCGAGACGGGGGCGCTCCGCAAGCGGTACTCCGAGCCGACGCCGCGCCTGTTCCCAGTGGCCGTGATGTACCTCGTGCCCGAGAATCTGGTGACGGTGTAGGAGAAGGCATGTCGATTGCCCGCCATCACGCCGAATGGCTGTCCTTGGTCGAGACCTCGGGGCCGTTCCTCTCGATGCCGGTGCTCCAACGCGCGTTCCCGCAGGGCCTCGACGAGGACCCCGACAAGTCGGAAACGCATGCGCTCCTCCGACAGGCGTTCACAGAGTGGGAGGAATCACAGGAAGGTTCAAAGCCCGACCCCTCGATTCATCGGGAGTGGGTCCGGTTCGTCCTTCGCCGCCTTCTGGATTTTTCAGACGAGGTCCTCGCGGAGGGGCAGGCGTTGCCGCCGTCGCTGCGGGTGAGGTTTCCCGAGCACGGCGAGACGCTCACCCCCGACATCGCGGTCATTAACCCCTCCGGCAGGCCCGACGCTGGCAAACCGCGCCTGCTCGTGAGCGTCGTCCAAAGCGCCCAAGACCTCGAAAAGCCCCTCGAAGGCTCGCGTTGGAAGATTTCAGCGGCCTCACGGATGATTGAGCTGCTCCACGCGGCCGATGTCCGTCTGGGCCTCGTGACCAACGGCGAGCACTGGATGCTAGTCCACGCCCCGCGCAACGAAACCACGGGCTGCGCGAGCTTCTACGCGACAATCTGGCTCGAAGAGGACATCACTCTCAGAGCGTTCCGGAGCCTTCTGTGCCAGCGCCGCTTCTTCGGCGTGCCCGACAACGACACGCCGGAGGCCCTCTACGCCCAAAGCGCCGAGGACCAGCAGGAGGTCACCGACCAGCTCGGCTTGCAGGTCCGGCGCGCCGTCGAGATTCTGGTGCAGTGCATCGACAAGCTCGACCGCGACAGCGGGCGGAAACTTCTTTCGGGCTTTGACGAGAAGGTCCTGTACGAAGCCGCAGTCACGACGATGATGAGGCTTGTCTTCCTCCTGTGCGCCGAGGAACGCAAACTCCTGCCGGGCGAGAGTGACATCTACACACAGCACTACGCCGTCTCGTCATTGCGCACGCACCTGCGCGAGGCGGCCGACAGGCACGGCGAGGAGGTCTTGGGGTTCCGTTACGACATGTGGAGCCGCCTGCTCGCGGCGTTTCGCGCGGTCCACGGCGGCGTCGGGCACGAGTCGCTTCGCCTGCCGCCCTACGGTGGGTCGCTTTGTGACCCCGACCGCTTCCCATTTCTCGAAGGCCGCCCGCAGGGGAGCCGCTGGCGGGACACGGCCGCACAGCCGCTTGCCATCGACAACCGCACGGTCCTGCACCTGCTGGAAGCCTTGCAGGTGTTGCAGGTCAAAGTCGCGGGCGGCGGCCCCGCCGAGGCCAGAAGGCTGTCTTTCAAGGCGCTCGGCATCGAGCAGATTGGCCATGTGTACGAGGGCCTCTTGGACCACACCGCCAAACGGGCCTCCGAGCCGGTGCTCGGTCTGTCCGGCGCCAAAGGGCAGGAACCGGAGATTTCGCTTGCCTCGATCGAATCCCAAAAGGCCAAGGGCACCGACGCGCTGGTCGAGTTCCTCGCAGATGAGACCGGCCGTTCCAAGTCGGCGCTCAAGCGCGCAGTCGAGAACCCGACGCTCGAAACCGAGGGCGCACTCTTCGCCGCGTGCGGCAGCGACGAGAAACTCGTCGGGCGCGTCCGGCCGTTCACGGCGCTGATTCGGAACGATTCAATGGGATACCCCGTGGTCATCGCCGAAGGGAGTGTTTTTGTCACGGCGGGCGAAGATCGGCGGAGCACCGGCACGCACTACACGCCGACGAGTCTCACGGAACCGATTGTGCAGCACACGCTTGAGCCGCTTGTCTACGACGGCCCTGCGGAAGGGAAACCGCGCGAGGAGTGGAAACTCCGCTCGACCAAGGCGCTCCTCGACCTGAAAGTCTGCGACCTCGCCATGGGCAGCGGGGCGTTTCTGGTCCAGACGTGCCGGTATCTTGCCGAGCGGTTGGTCGAGGCGTGGGACGTGCTGGAGCGGGAAGGCGGCAACCTTCGCATCACGCCCGAAGGCGAAGTTGCAAAGGGCGGCGCCACCGAGCGAATCATCCCCAAGAGCGTGGAGGAGCGGCTCATCCTCGCGCAGCGCATAGTCGCGGACAGGTGCCTCTACGGCGTGGACAAGAACCACATGGCCGTCGAGATGGCCAAGCTCTCACTCTGGCTCGTGACCATGGACAAAGGCAAGCCGTTCACCTTCCTCGACCACGCCCTCAAGGGCGGCGACTCGTTACTCGGTGTGGACAAGGAGCAGTTGGAAACGTGGTCGCTGGAACGTGGGAAGAAACTCAAAGCCCTCGATGCGTTCGCCTCAAAAGAGATCAAGAACGCCATCTTCGCCCGCAAGAAACTGGAGTGGATCAGCGACGACGACATCCGCGCCGTCGAGGAGAAGGCCCGTATCCACCGCGAAGTCGAGCGTTCGTTGGAGAAACTCAAGGTCGCGGGGGACCTCATCATCGCTACCGCGTTCTCCTCGGGTTCGGACATTGAACCCGCACTGGAGCACTCACAGGCCAAGTTCACGGCGTACCAGTTCGCAGGTGGGGACGACCTGATCCGCCAGATGGCCGCCGATGCCCACCGCGCTCTCGGGAGGCATCGCCCCTTCCACTGGCCTTTGGAGTTCCCCGAGGTGTTCCTCGATGAGAAGCGCGGCGGCTTCGATGCGATCATCAGCAATCCACCGTTCCAAGGTGGCCAGAAGATCACCGGCGCGCTCGGCACCGAGTACCGCAACTACCTCGTGAACCACCTTGCGGGCGGCCAGCGTGGCAGCGCAGACCTCTGCGCCTACTTCTACCTGCGGGCGAATCAGTTGCTTCGCCCGTGGGGTCAGTTTGGTATGCTCGCAACAAACACCATCGCGCAGGGGGACACACGCGAGGTCGGGCTGGAGCAAATCACACGCGACGGTGGCGTCATCACCCGAGCGATCCCAAGCATGAAGTGGCCAGGTGTGGCCAACCTTGAAGTGGCCATCGTCTGGGTCACGAAGGGTAAGTGGTACGGTCAACATCTCCTCGGTGATCTTGCAGCCGATCATATCACCGAATACCTCACCACCAAGGGCGCGACGGCTGGCAAACCATTCCGTCTCAAGGCAAACGAGAACAAGTCGTTCCAAGGTTCCATCGTGCTCGGCATGGGCTTCATCCTCACGCCCGAGGAGGCCCAGGCGCTCATCAAGAAGGACAAGCGCAACCGCGAGGTCCTGTTCCCATACCTCAACGGTGAGGACCTGAACTCACGGCCAGACCAGTCACCAAGCCGATGGGTCATCAATTTCTTCGACTGGTCTATCGAGAAGGCAAAGGAGTACAGAGACTGCTTCAAGATCGTGGAGGA
>JACRCP010000088.1 GCA_016218965.1 Deltaproteobacteria bacterium
CCGCTGGGCCTCCGCTGGGTCGAGGTGAAATCGTCAGCCGTGGCGGAAACGTCGTCAACGCGGGCGGTACTCGCCCTGACTTTCGAAAGAGGCATTCCGGCCGTGCTCACCGTCGAGGAGTCGGCCGACGGGAGCTTCAGGACGGACATCCAACCCGGCGAGACGACGGTCCCGTTTGCGTACTACCGAATCCAGATCCGCGTCGGCGACACCGAGGGGCTCTACGGGCTGGGGGCGTGGCTTGACGACGTCAACAACCGCGGCAGGATCCGGCCGATGCAGATGGAGCTGGATTCGACCGAGAGCTCAAGCGACGACAACCACGTGCCGGTCCCCGTTCTGATCGGCACGGCGGGTTGGGGGTTCTTCGGCGAACTCTACCATCCCGGCGTCTTCGACGCTGCGACCAAGGAACAGGACCTCGTTGATTTCGTCGCCGCCACGGGCCCCGACTCGCCAAAGGGGTTCACCTTCAGGCTCTTCGCGGCGGACCATCCGCTCGACATCCTCAAGAGATATTTCGACGCGACAGGTTTCCCGCTGCTCCCCGCGCGTTGGGCGCTGGGCCCGTGGCTGTGGCGCGACGAGAACAAGGACCAGGCCGAGGTCGAAGGCGACGCCAACACGATCCGCGACCTCGACCTCGCGCACAGCGGGATCTGGATCGACAGGCCGTACGCTACCGCGGTCAACACGTTCGACTTCAACGCCCCGCAGTTCCCCGACCCGCAGGGGATGATCGATGCGCTCCACGGTCTCGGCTACCGCGTGGCGCTCTGGTCTACGCCGTATCTTGAGCCCGAGACCGGCGATCTCCTGTCATACGCCGAGGACCACGGCTTCTTCCCCCCGGTGACGGGCACGCTCCTCAACCACTGGGGAGAGCCGATCGACTTCACGAACACCGAGGCATATGCCTGGTGGCAGTCGCTCATTGGCAAGTACACTTCGATGGGCATCGAGGGCTTCAAGCTGGACTACGCCGAGGACGTGGTTCCGGGGCTTCTGGGCGCCCGCAACATCTGGAGGTTTTCGGACGGGAGCGACGAGAGGACGATGCACCGGGGATACAAGCTCCTTTATCACAAGGTCTACGGCGACATGCTCCCCGCTTCGGGCGGTTTCCTCCTGTGCAGGGCCGGAACATGGGGCGACCAGTTGAACGTGAGCGTCATCTGGCCCGGCGACCTCGATGCCGATTTTGCAAGGCACAAGGAGGTCAAAACCGACGAGGACGGGAAACAGTACACCGCGGTCGGCGGTCTGCCGGCGTCGCTCGTCTACAACCTCTCGCTCTCCGCCTCGGGGTTCCCGTTCTACGGCGCCGACACCGGGGGCTACCGGCACTCGCCGCCCGACCGTGAGACGCTCATCCGATGGTTCGAGCAGACCGCGCTCTCTTCGGTGATGCAGGTCGGGAACAGCTCGAGCAACGTCCCGTGGGACCTCGACAGGGACCCCGACACCCCGCCGGACGACGAGTTTTTGGGCTGGTACCGCACATACGTCCGCCTGCACCTCCGCCTGTTCCCTTACGAGTGGACGTACGCACAAAACATCGCCAAAGACGGCCGGCCGATCCAGCGGCCGCTGGGCCTTGCGTACCCCGAGTTGGGTGTCCATCCGAACGACATCTACCTGTTTGGCGACCACCTTCTCGCGGCGCCGGTCGTCGATCGCGGCGTGAGCGAACGCGGCGTCACGTTCCCGCCGGGCAGGTGGGCCGACTGGTGGACTGGCGAGGTGATCGAAGGCGGGCAGACGGTGACGGTTCAGGCGCCGCTTCAGAAACTGCCGCTCTACCTCGCGGAAGGCGGGATCGTGCCGCTCCTGCGGCCGACCATAGACACGACCGCGCCGACCACCGATCCTGCGCGCGTTGATTCGTACGCAACCTCGCCCGGCGTGCTCTACCCGCGTGTGTTCCCCGGGCCGGCATCGAAGTTCGAGCTGTTCGACGGCGCCCTCCTCACTCAGGAGAAAACCTCCGGCGCGGTCACGCTGGGGTACAAGGACGGCGCGGAGTTCAAGCAAGGGGCGCTGTTCGAACTGGTGGCGGCCGGGGCCAGACCCGCGTCCGTCATCATCGACGGCGGCGCGGCGGCGGAGCTTCCGGACCTTGCCGCACTCGAAGCGTCCGGATCGGGATGGACCTTCGATCCGGCAGACGGCGGCGCGGTGTTCGTGAAGGTCGGCGCGGGCGAGCACGCGATCGAGATCCGATGATCGCCCGGCTCAAAGCGTTCGTTTCGGCCCACTCCCGCGCCGTGTTCATGGTGTTCCTGGCCGCTTCGGTCGCGGCTTTCGCATTGGTCCGATTCCCCGCATCGCGTTCGTTCACGTACCGGTACAGACACGGCCTGGGCGTGGACCTCGCTAGCGCTGCGGTGACGTTTTCGCGCGGCGGGGAATTGGCGCGGAGCGCGACGTTCCGGTACAATCGCGAGCCCGGGAAGGGGCCGGTGAGCCAGGACCACGAGGTGCGGCTCGGCCCCGGCGGCTACGACGCCGTCTTCGTACTCGAATATCCGGACGGCGGCCGGAGGGAGTTCAAGGTCCCCTTGACCGTTTCGGGATTCACGTTCCGGTACACCGTGGATGTTAACTGAAGGAGGATTTCGATGTCGGACGAACAGAAGGCACAGCCGAAGGAAGGGCCTCAGATCCAGATTGCGCTTGACGAGGAAACGGCGCAGGGGTTCTACAGCAACCTCGCCATGGTGAACCACAACCAGACCGAGTTCACCATAGACTTCATCTACGTCCAGCCGCAGGGCCCCAAAGCCAAAGTGCGGGCGCGGGTGATCACGAGTCCGTCGCACTTCAAGCGCCTCATCGGGGCGATGAACGACAACCTCGCCAAGTACGAGGCCAAGTTCGGAATCGTCGAAGTCGCCCCGCCCGCGCTGAATGTCCCGGTGCACTGAGGAGAACATGAAAAGGACGATCGCTCCGATTCTGGTGTTGGCGTGTCTTGCGGCCGGGGCGGCGGGCGCGGCGGACCGGGGGAAGGACGAGCGGCAGGGCGTGCTCAAGGCCCTTGAAGACGAGCTTGCGCGCTCGATGGACAAGCTCAAGACAGAGGACTTCTCGGCGCCGTATTTCATCGCGTACACGATCCGCGACACCGAATCGGTGGATATTGCCGGGCGGTTCGGCGCCGTCACGCAGTCCGCCGCAAACCGCGGCCGGAACATGCACGTGGATGTTCGCGTGGGCGGCTATGGTTTCGACAACAGCTCGGACAAGGGCGACTATGACTTTTCGTGGTCCACCGGCTACCGCACCCCCCGGAGCGTGCCGCTCGACAACGATCCGCTCTCGATCCGGAACGTGTTCTGGCTGGTCACCGACGAGGAGTACAAGGCCGCACAGTCCGCGTACCTCAAGAAAAAGGGGAAGGGCGTATACGAGGTCGCCGAAAAGGACCGGCCGGCGTCGTTTTCGCGCGAGGAGAAACACGTCTTCGTCGAACCGCCTGCGGGATGGAAGTTCGACGCGGGCCGATGGGAACGCGAAGTCCGCACCGTCACCGCAATGTTCAAGGGGCACCCCGGGATCATAGATTCGTCGATGAAGGTGACCGCCGACACCGTCACGCGGTACTTCGTCAATTCCGAAGGCTCGGCGCTCATCACCGGGGAGACGCTCTACTCGGTCGGCATAAGCGCGGTCGCCAGGGCCGAAGACGGGATGCTGCTCGACAACACGCGGACGTTCTACGCGCGGTCCGCGGCCGGCCTTCCCGACCACGCGAAGCTCAACCGCGAGACATCGGAGATGATCGCCGAGCTTCTGGCCCTCCGGAACGCGCCGGTCCTTGACCCATACCACGGACCGGCAATCCTGCTCCCCGAGGCCACCGGCGTGCTCTTCCACGAAGCGGTCGGCCACCGGCTGGAGGGCGAGCGGCAGAACTCCGAGAAGGAGGGGCAGACGTTCAAGGGTCAGCTCGGCAAGAAAGTCCTTCCCGCGATGGTAACTCTCGTCGACGACCCGACGCTCGCAAAATGGGACGGCGAGGCGCTCAACGGGCACTACCGCTACGACGAAGAAGGCGTCCCGGCGCAGAAGGTGACTCTTGTCGAAAAGGGCGTGCTCAAGAACTTCCTCCTGTCGCGCAAGCCCATCAAGGGGTTCGAAAAGAGCAACGGCCACGGCCGGGCGGCCCCCGGATACGCCCCGGCGGCCCGGATGGCGACGCTTTTCGTCGACGCCGAAGAGAAGATTCCGTACGCCGAACTGAAGAGGCGGCTCATCGAGGAAGTGAAGCGCCAGGGCAAATCGTTCGGGCTGATCCTCAAGAACATCAGCGGCGGATCGACGAATACCTCGACGTACGGCTACCAGGCGTTCAAGGGCGTCCCGAAGCTCGTGTACCGCGTGGGCCTGGACGGGAAGGAAGAGTTGGTGCGCGGCGTCGAGATGGTCGGAACGCCGCTCGCGAGCATCAACAAGATCATGGCGGTGAGCGACCGTTTTGAGGTCTTCAACGGCTTCTGCGGCGCCGAGAGCGGCTACGTCCCCGTCTCGAGCATCTCGCCCGCCGTGCTCCTCAAGGAAATCGAGCTCCAGCGCGTCTCAAAGGAATCCGAAAAGCCCCCGCTAATCCCGTCCCCGTGGGCCGGGGGGAAGTGAGGGCAAACCCATCCGAAGGACGACGGACGAGCCCTGGGGGGCTTGTCCGCCTGAGCCGATGACTTTGACGATGCGGGGTGCCACGGACAACCCCGGGTTGTCCGTGTCCCGTCGACCCGCGTCCCACACGGACAAGCGCTGCTTGTCCGTGGCACCCATCAGAAAAGAGGATCTTCTGGAAATGTGTGACAACTCCCTCGGAAAACGACCCGATCAAAACCCGACTACTCGATCTTTCCGCAAATCCGAAGTCCGCAACCCCGTTGGGGTTGTGGGATGGATTTTTCGTCCGTTGACCCAGGGTAGCCGTCGAACGTCAACCCTGGGCTTCGTTGCGCGACCCCTTTGGGGTCGGGAACCGCCGGCCCGATCCAGTCCCATAACGCCGGCCGTCATGAATGATGGCCCCGTACGAGCGCCAACCCCAAGGAGGTTGTGCATTGCAGCCCAGGGTTGCCGAAGGCTACCCTGGGATCTCGAACGGGCCAACATCCACCC
>JACRCP010000091.1 GCA_016218965.1 Deltaproteobacteria bacterium
CACCCACAGCCCCGCCCCGGGCCTACTCCGCCGAAGCAGCGGCTTTCGGCTGCGAAGGCTGGACGCGCCCTGGAGCCCCGGCTCGCCCCGAACCTGGGCCAGAAGCGACGAAACACCCGGCGGAGCATGCGCGAGCCGGGGTGGAAGGGCGTGCCGCGGTGGGGCGTTCCCGCATGTACTCCAAATTCCACTGCGTCCTCGGGCTGTGTTCGGGCTGTTGTTCGGGCTTGCCTTTTCGTTCGACACACGTATACTCATATGTGGGATACGTATGATGGAGGAGGTCGCTCCAAGTGAAGACAAAGCTCACTCTCTCGGTTGAAAGCGGTTTGATTCCGCAGGCCAAGCGGTACGCTGGCGAAAAAGGGATATCGCTGTCTCAGGTTGTCGAAGGGGCGTTGCGGCTCCTGGCCGATTCGGGGACCGTGTTGCCATTCAGCAAGAGATGGAGGGGGAGATTCAAGACGGTGCCCAGGGCGTCGGCACGGTATCGGCGGTTGGCGGCAAGGTTTCAGTTGTGACCTGTCTGCTCGACACTGACATCCTTCTTGATGTTGCTCTCAACAGGGCGCCCCACGCCGAAGCCGCGGCCCGTCTGCTGGATGCGCTCCAGCGGCGTCCGGGAACCGCGTTCATGGCGTGGCACTCGGCGTCGAACTTCTACTACCTGGTCTCGTCGGGCAGGGGAAAGCAAGATGCCATGGGTTTCATAAGAGACCTTCTCGCATTTGTCGGGATCGCCCCGGTGGGAACCCGGGATCTGCTTCACGCGGTGAACCTGAACATGTCGGATTTTGAGGATGCCATGCAGGTTGCGTCAGCGGCGGCGTGCGGCGCCGGTTACATTGTGACGAGAAATCTGCGCCACTATCGTCGATCGCCGATCCAGGCGCTGTCGCCGTCGGAGTTTCTGGCGAAGACGGCGGCGAGGTAGACCGGTATCGCCGAAAGAAACAGCGCGTTCGTGCCCCAGGTCATCGAGATCGCCACGCCCACGACGGGGGAGATGACCGAGAAGACGCCGTTTACGCCCCATGCCCACGGCGCGAACGCCGGGGAGGTTTTCTTGACGTGTTCGATCGCGGTGGGGAAGAACGCGCCGAGGCACACACCGAGCGGAGCGACGAGGGCCGCCGCGCAGGCCGCGCGGGCGGCGAAGGGGAGGGCGGCCAGGGCGGCAATCCGGGGAAAGGCCGCGAAGTACATCAGAAACACAATCGCAGACAGCACATACGACACGCCCCGCAGCCCGCCGAGAAGGCCCGTCAACCGGCCCGAGATTCCAGACCCGAGGCCCGTTGCCAGAAGCAACGATGCAAGAACGACGGAGAGTGAGTAGTTGGGGTGCCCCAGGGCAAGGGAGAGCTTCTGGAGGAGGGCGATCTCGATTGCCATGTACCCGGTGCCGATCCCCGCAAAGAACACGATGTGGCGAAGACGGTTTGGTTCGCTCCGGCCGGCGGCCGCGAGCAGTCTCAGCGGGAGCAGAATGCAGACAACCGCGGCCAAGGTCACGAGGATCAGGAGGATGATCACGCTGTATTCCATGACCGGCACGCTCCCGGCAAGCTCGGGCCGGCGGTCCCAAAGGTGCGACCAGGTGGAGTAACGAAAGAAGAACGGCCGGTCGTCTTCCGGCGTCGATAGATCGTACGGGTACCCTGCGACGAATGCCGCCTCGTCGTCGGTGCTGTCGAGGTCAAGGAACGTCTGGTACATCGAGTAGTCGGCGGGAAGGCCGGTGGGGGCCGCGGTCACCATGAGCAGGGGGTTCGCGCGGGTCCAGGCGGCGACGCGGTCCAGCTCGGCGGGTTCAAAAGGCGTCCGTTTCACGAGCATGGCCGTGAAAGGGTTCCGGGTAGTCGACGAAACGGTCACGATGTGATCGGCGGGGCGCGATGCCCCGGCCCTGCGAAGCGCGGCGACCGCGCCGACAAGCGCCCGCAGCATGTCGCGGGGGGGTACCAGTTCCAGGCGTTGCATGCAAAGGATTCCGCCGGCCGTGAGGCGCTCAAGGTACAGATCAAACGCCTGGGCGGTGTACAGGAAGTTCTCGGAGAAGACGTGGGCCGATCCCGGAGTCCCGCTGTACGAGTCGACCCCCGAGAGCTGGATGACGTCGTAACGGTCCGGGGTCGCCGCCAGGTAGCGCCGCCCCTCGTCGACGACGAGCCGCACGCGCGGGTCCTCGACCCAGCCCCGGAAGTAGTCCCGGTACGTGTCGGCGACGATGCGGTAGATCCCGAAATTCACCTCGACCCCGGTCACCGAAGCGGCGTCGTGGAACAGGGCGGCGAGCACGTCGATCCCCCCGCCTACCCCAACCACAAGCACGCGCGGATTCGGGACCGTTTGCGGCACGTAGGCGGCCGCGTAGGCCGTCTCCCCGATTCCTTCAAGCGACGCGCGGTTCCCGTCGTATTCCGGAGCGTAGGTGAAGGCAAAGTTGTTCTGCGTGATCATGCGCTTGATGCGCGCGTGAAACTGCGGGTTGGTCCCGATGAGAACCGGGTAGTGTTTCTGTTCGACGCGCTGGGGCGGCAGGCGCGAGACCTCGATTCGCGAAAGCGGGTCCCACGAGACGTGCTCGACGGTGAGCCCGGTGCCCGGGACCTGGGCGGGGGCGAGCATGGTCTCGTCAGGGTACTTGAGGTCGAACAGCCGCCCGGGGGCGATGGACGCCGCGGCGGCGACCGCGACGGAAACCGCCACGAGGACGCGCGCCGGGGTGCCTCGCGGCGGCGCCAGGGCGATTGCGGCGGCCAGGGTGAAGGCGCACAGCAGGGCGGCGCCCCGCTCGACACCGACCGCACCGATCAGGGGGATCACGGCGACGGCCCCGAGCGCCGAACCGGCGAGGTCAAAAAAGTAGATCCGGGACGCAGGCAGGCCGGGTGTTGAGAGAAGAAGTCCGAGGGTGAGGCCGCAGAAGACGAACGGCAGCGAGTAGAGAAGCGCCAGCGGGACCCATCGCACGACCGCCAATACAAACGCGGTTCCGTCAACGGCCGCCTGCGAGCCCACGTGCGCGTGGTAGAAAACGGCCGTCACGCCAATGAAACTCAGGGCAAAAAGCGCCGCGCAGGACGCGACGAACTCAAGGAGCGCCTCTTCTTTCTTGGGCGCAAAGCGCGTGAGCAGCGTTCCGGAAATCGCGAAGCCGAGCATGGTAAGCGAGATGATGAAAAAAGCGTAGTTGTTCATCAGCTTCGCCGAAACCATTCGGTGGGTGAGTATCTGCGCGCACAGCGCGGCGAACGCGGTGACAAACGCCAGTGCCGCGGCCCGTGTCTGTAGCCCAATCGGCATGCGCGCGGATGATACCACGCGACCGGGACTTGTCCAGGCGGTGCTCGTGGCGCACTACCGCCGCTTCTTGCTGAATTTCTTCCTGGGGACCGGGACGTTGATTTCGGGTCCCTTTTTCATGAGCCAGATTCCGAGGCCCACGCCGATGATCGAGACCCACTGGGCCTGCGTGAGTCCTATCGCCAACTTCGGGTTGATGCGGACGAACTCGATCAGGAAGCGCATCACCGCGTGGATGATGAGCATCAGTGCAAAGAGGCCGGCCGGTGTCGTGATACGCCGCCGCATGAGTTGAAGAAAGACAAACAGCGCCGCTGCGCCGGCGATCTCGAAAAGCGGCGCGTTGAGCACGACGGTGGTCATCGGGACGGCGCCTTTGGGGAAGGCCATGCACAGCGGGATGGGCCAGCCGAGGCCGAGCGCTTCGCACGCCTTTCCGTAGCAACCGTCTCCCGCTATCAGACACCCGATCCGGCCGAAACCGTAACCGACGATGAGGGCGGGCGAGGCCGCATCGATGAGCGTGGACCAGTGGATGTTCCTCCGTCTCGCGAGCAGGATCATCGTCACGGCGGTCAAGAGAAACCCGCCGTACCACGAAAAGCCGGACCCCAAAAGGACGTTGCCTATCTTCTGGCCGCGGTAGTCCCCGAGGTGCTCGATCACGTGGAAGACGCGCGACCCGACGATCCCGGTGAACATCCCGCCCACGAGCACGACAGCCGCAAAGTCGGGGGGGACGCCGCGCTCCCTGAAGTCGCGCCTGAGGAGCAGGTAGCCTGCAAAGAAACCCAGGACCAGAGACGTCCCGTAGGCGTGGAACGGGAAAGGACCAATCTTGAACAAAACCGGCGCCATGGGCCGGCATACTACCCTGCGGGGGCGGGGAGTCAACTGCGTCGACGTCCGTGGAAGGTCCGTGGACGTCCGTGGAGGTCCACCGCCGGAAGCCAAAGACGGATTTACACAGCACGCGAGGGCTGATAGACTCCCGACGCGTGTCAAGGACTGAAAAGCGATTCGTGGAAACGAGTCTTGCCAGATCGAAAAGGAAGGAGGACGCTGTGTTCACGGAAAAACTCTGCATTTTTGCATTGGCCTTTCTTGCGGCGATTGTTCCGCTTGCCGCCGGATGTTCCGGGTCCGGCGGAGAAGAGACGGATGGGGCGGCGGCGCCGGACGGATCGGGTGTAGATGACAGCGGCGTTGCGCCCGACGTGGGCGGCGATCGCGACACCGGGCACGTGCCCGACGCCGGGCAGGGGGAGGACGTTTCAAAGTACCCCGACCCGGCGTTTGTTCACGAGGTCCGCACACAGCCCGTATCCGTTCCCGACGAGGCGTACGAACAGGAGTTCACGCAGTACTTCCGCACGACCGCGGAGTTGCCCGACCTCGACGTGCGCGCGCTCGCGGTGATTGACGGGACCGTTTTTGCCGGGACCGCCACCGGCGTGTATGCGAAGTCGGCGGCCGATACGGCGTTCGTCGAGTTCCACCTGCCGCGTGTTGCGCCGACGGCGGCGGTTGACATCGCATCGGCGTACTACGAGGGGATGATCGCCGTGGCGTTTTCGGACCGCGTTGTCCTCGTCAGCATGACCGACAAGAAGGACGAGGTCCGTCCGCTTGCCGGGCCAGCCATCAACTCGGTTGCCACCGACGGCACCCGGCTTGTGGTGGGCACCGAAGACGGCGTGTGGGAGTGGAAAAACGACGTCTGGCAGGGCACGCTCGTCATGGATTCGCTTCTGAACGTCAAGGACGTCGCCATACACTCGGATGGAAAGGTGTACGCCGCCACTCCCGATCGAGGCGTTGCGTTCGGCGTGGATGGCATCGAGGGGGTGCTGTCGGCTGCGGGCGGAGACTTGGCCGACGACGACGCCCGTTCGGTGGCGAGTTGCGGTATGAAGTTGGTATTCGGCACCAAAAACGGTGTTGCGGTCCACGATGGAGGGACAAAAAAGATCCACCGGGCCGGACCCGGATCGTTCCCGACAGCGGACAACCTCGCGGTCGCGTGCAACGACACCCACGTTCTCGCGGGACACTCGATCGGTGCGACGCTGGTTCCCTACGACATGTCGAAGATCGAACACTACGCGAGCGGGCGGTGGGTGATGGACAACCGCGTCGCGGCGGTCGCGCTCGACGACGGGCCTGTAGTGTGGACGGGCGGATCCAAGGGCGTGACCCGGATCTTCCGGCAGACCCGGACGCTCGTCGACAAAGAGGAGGTCTTTGACGCAATCACGCCAAACTACTGGAGGCTCGGCGGTTTCGTCGCGGCCGAGGGGTGGACGCCCACCGCCTGGGACGACCCGGCGACGATGTTCAAGGACGACAAGGACAACGACGGCCTCTGGACGCAGATGATGATCGGCGGCTGGTGCTTTGCGTACGCGGCGACCGGTGACGAGAAGTACCGCGAGAACGCCCGCAAGGCGATGGAGAACATGTACCTCGAGATCGACGTTCCTGCCGTCACGTTTGACGAAAAGGGCATGAGACGGGGTTTCATAGCCCGCTCGCTCATCGGCGAGGAGGAAACGACGCTCTGGGACCGCAAGAAGACCGAGGCGGAATATGTCGAGGTCGACGGCGTGCCGAAGAACATCCTGCGGTGGAACGAGGTCGAATACAACGGCAAGCGGTATCTGTGGAAGGCAGACACGTCGTCCGACGAGTACGCCGGACACTTCTTCGGCTATCCGATCTACTACGACTTGTGCGCGACTGAGGATGAGAAAGCGAAGATCGCCGACCACGTCGGCGCCGCCGCCGCGTACGTGATCGATGGCGGGTTCAAACTGCTCGATCTGGACGGCACGCGCACGACGTTCGGCCGCTGGGAGCCGGAGTACATTCCGATTGCCGTCGACGGCCCTGACAAGTGCAACTTCACGGCGGACTGCATCGCGTCGTGGGGCGGCGGGGGCTGGCTCAACGGGACCGAAGCCCTGGGGATGATGCTCGCGGCCTGGCACATCACCGGCGACACGAAGTTTTACGATGCCTACGAGTATCTCATCGACCTGCGGTACGGCGAGATGGTCGTGCCCAACATGGACACGGCGACCATCACGCAGCCGGCCATTGCCAACCACTCGGACCACGAGCTCGCGATGCTCGCGTACACGACGCTCATCCGTTACGAGCCCAACGACGAGCGCCGGGCGAAGTGGATCGATGGCCTTTCTTTCCTGTACGACTGGGAGCGGATCGAGCGCAACCCGTGGTGGACGGCGGTGATGGCGCTCTCGGGCGGCGTGCTCACCGAGGAGGATGTGACAAACTCCCGCCGCACGCTGCGTGAGCTTCCCGACGACGTGCGCGAGTGGCGGTTCGACAACCACTATCGCAGGGACATCGGCAAGATAGGCCCCGCCCGCAACGGCGGCGAGCAAGCCGAGGTGGTGCTCCCGTACGACGAGATGCGCACAATGTGGTGGAACGGAAACCCAAGAGACGTCGAAGACGGCGGCGCCGGCAACTCCTTCAAGGCCCCGACGCTTTTCCTCCTGCCGTACTACATGAATGTCTACTCCGGCGTCATCACGAAGGTGGAGTAGGAGGATCCCATGGACCACGCGCAGCTCGTCGCTCATGCCGAGAAGTTCCTGGGGGCGTGGAATTCGCAGGACGTCGAGGCGGTGGTCGCCTGTTACACCGACGACGTCGTGTACCGCGACCCGAACACGCGGGGGGAGGTCCGGGGCGCTGACGGGATGCGGCGGTATCTTTCGAAGCTATTCGCGGCGTGGCGGATGACTTGGGCGTTGCGCGAAGGGTATCCGCTCAAGGACCGCGACGGCGCCGCGATCCTGTGGCACGCGACTTTTCGCAAAGAAGGGGGAGAACAAGTCGTCGAGGCCGACGGGATGGATCTTGTGCTCATGCGCGGCGACCGCGTCGAGCGCAACGAGGTCTACTTCGACCGCGCCGTGCTCGCGCCGCTCGTCACGGGTTGACGCGCCCTTGTGCGGCTTCACCACCGCCGGTCAGGGGAGCAGCAGATCGAAATAGACGGGGAAGTGGTCGGACCCCTTTGCGTCCCGGGCGGCGTCGCCGGCTTTGGCCGCAGCACCGCGGTAGAACAACCAGTCGAGACGCTGTGGGAAGAAACCCTCTCCCAGTTGGGTAATCCCTGTGTATCCCTCCGTCCCGTCTGACCACCCGGCCGCAAGGATGTTCTGAATCACCTTCTCGGCCGCCGGGGGCTTTGTGCAATCCGAGATCGTCGGGTTGCACGTCCACGTGTTCAGATCCCCGCCCATGATTTGGCGCGACGGCCGCGACGGGAGATCGGCGTCGGCCAGGATTTCGGCGCCCTGCTGCGCGCGCCCGTCGCCGTTCGGGAACCGCGGGCGGGTGTCCAGGTGCGCCGAGTACGCGCGGACAAGGATCCCGCCGACGTACAGGTCCGCGCCAAGTGTCATCCGACCGCCGTAGCGGTTGTCCTCGGCGTACCAGTCGTTGAGCGGGACGTGCCGGATCTGGGTGACGCCTCCAATCGGGTACTTCGACAGGATCGCCACGCCGTGTTCGCCCCCTTCGTCGGCATTGAGGCGCCGGTCCCATTCGACGGCGAAGACGTAGTTCATCGAAAGGAGCGCCGCGAGGTCGCGGGCCTGGTTGATGTTGGGCGGAACGGACGAGAGGTCGTTTCGGGCGACTTCCTGCAAAAAGAGCAGGTCGGCGCCGGAGATCTCGGCGCTTTGTTGGAGTTCCGAGGCGATGGTGACGGACTCGATGCCGAACTGGATGTTCCACGTTGCGATTCTCAGGCTGGCGGGCAAGACCGAAGGGTCGCGATTGGTGAAACGATCCGCCTCGACGTCGCACGGCACGTAGGTCGGATCGCCCCCGTTCGCGACGTAGTCGTCGGGGATGTTGCAGAGGAAACCCGAGGGGACGTTGACAGGTGTTTCTTCAAAGACAACTCCTCCGTCGGCAGGTCCTCCGTCGGCTAAACCCGCGTCGGAGGTCCCCGAGTCCCCGGTCGCCGCGTCCTCGGCAACCCCGTCGTCGGAAGCGCCGGCATCCGGCGTGTCTGCGTCGGGCGTATCTGCTTCGGTGCCCGAACCCGAGTCCGACAAGTCACCGGCATCCGGCGTTCCGCCCGCGTCCCCGTCGCCCCCGTCGTCGTTGGTAGTGTCGCCAGTCGAAGAGGTGTCCGTGGGGAAGAACGCGTCGCTCGGCCCCGCGTCGCCGGATGTCCCGGCGTCGGCGCCCCCCGTCCCGACGTCCGGCAGCCGCCACCCGTCCGCGCCCACGTCCGCGAGTTGTGACGCGCCCTCAGGGGTGCTGCCGCAGGCAACAAAGAGGGCGCACGCAAACGCCGCCACCGTCGCCCGAAACTTGGAAACCATCTCCATAGCGAAAAGGATAGCAGAAACCGCGCGAAGTGGGATAGGGGAATTCAGCGATCGAGGCCGTCGGCGCGGTCCTCGCGATGCTCCTCGCGCCAGCCGTGGAAAAGACCTGACAGTCGCCGGACATCCGTCGAAAACTCCGTTGTTGCCGTTGCAAGACGAAGCTCGGATTCAACTGCGCGCTTGTGCAGGGTGTCGACGTCGGTTTTCAACTCCGCGCGCAATCCGGACATTTCGGAGCGCATCGAATCGAGCGCTTCGTTGGTCTTGTCCAGCCGGCCGTTGGCCTTGTCGAGGCGCCCATTTGTCTTTTCGAGCCTTTCATTGGTTTTGTCCACCCCGGCGTTAAGGCCCTTCATCTCGTTCCAGATTGCCCGAAGGATCTCGACCTGCTCGCCGCCGCCGTTCCCTGCGCCTCTTGTCTGCCGCGTCGCCATGAGTGAATGCTACCAATTGCCGCCGGTCATGTCAAAACCCAACACCAACACCAACGCCGGTCGTCGAGCAACCGCCGCTCGACTCCTGCGCTGATCCGTTGGAGGAAGTGCCGCCGTCGCCGGCGGTTGATCCCCCATCCCAGGCCGCGTTGCCGCCGCCCCACGGCCATTCGGCGGTCGTGTCGATCTCCGTGACTTTCGCGCAGATGGTGTTGCTCTGGAGAGGCGGGCGCGCGAGGTCGCCGTAACCTTCGACGACCAGCATTGCGCAGTATTCCTGCGTCGGGTCCGGCGCCGGAGGCCATTGCACGGGATCCGGGCGACGACCCTCGGGCATCCTTCCCTTGATTAGGAAGTCGCCCACAAAACTGATGCCCATCTGGTCTTCTCCGTGTCTTGTGAAAAGCCGCAGGGTGTAACGTGTCGCTTCAGGAGGAGTGTGCGGCACGATTGCTTCCGTGTATTCGACGGAAAAGGCCCCGTGGTATTCTGCTGCGACGCACCAACCGGCGTTGATGGCTTCGACCGGGTACTTGATTCTCCAGAGAGCCAACGACTCCAGCACCGGCGGCCTGCCGAAGTTTTTGTCGTAGCCCATCGCGGTCGTGAAACGGGTCACCTCCTTGCGGCGACCGTCTCCGTATCTGGCCATTGTCACCACGTATTCGGTGTTCGGCTCAAGGAAGTCCAGCCCGCGGATTCTCCAGAAACGTGAACCGTTCCACGAGCGGAAACCGATTTCCTTGAGGCCGTCGATCCGGACCGGTCGCCCTTCTGCAGTCACCTCAACCCACGACGGGTATTCGCCAGCGACAATGACGACGGAAGTCGCCGTCGACACTTCTTTGGCGCCGGAAAGAGGCAGACCGAAAGGTGCCGGCGGACCGGCGAAGTCACACGCGATCGCGCTGCTGCCGCCTGCGAAAAGCGCAATGAGACCAAATGCGATCGCGATGACGCCCACGGGTCTGTGCCGAAGCGTCAAAAACCGACTCCAACCACAGAGCAGCCGCTTCCGCCGGATTCGCCGGTTGATTTGTCGGAAACACCGCCGTCGGATTCACCTGCGTCCGTGTCGTCGGCGCCGGCTCCGCCACGGCCTCCGGTCGTGTCGATCTCGGTCACCTTCGCGCACAGGGTATTGCTCTCGAGCGGCGGGCGCGCGAGGTCGCCGTAGCCTTCGACGACCAGTTTTGCGCAGTATTCCTGCGTCGGGTCCGGGGCGGGAGGCCACGATTGAGGGAATGGATTCTCGCCTTCGGGGGTCTCCCCTTTGAAAAGCCAGTCGCCCAGAAAGCTGGTCCCTTCGTAGTAGCCGCCGTTTTTCGCGAACAGATTCAAAGTGTAACGAGTCGCCTCGGGAGGGGTGCCGGGGACTGACGCTTCGGAGTAGTCCACGGCGATCGCGCCGTGGTATTCCGAGGACACGCAGCCTCCTGCGCCGATTTCGTCCACACCGTATCTGACTCTCCACAGCGCCAACGACTTGAGGACCGGCGGCGTCCCGCTGATCTTGTCGTAGCCGTCTCCGGTAGTGAAACGCGTAAGCTCGGTTCGTGAGTCGGGCTCCTGTCCTCCGAAAGTGACGACATATTCGGTATTGGGTTCCAACATATCCACACCGCGGAGCGTCCAGAGCTGGCCTCCGTCAACCAGGTGGAGATGACCCTCGAGGCCGTCGAATCGCAACGGTTCGCCGTTGGCGGTCACCTCGACCCAGGGAGGGTAGTAGTCAGAAACGACCAAGATGCTCGTCGCCGTGGGGACGTCCACCGCGCCGGTGATTGGGATCGCGTACGGGTCGGCCTCGATCGGCGGCGAGCAGGCGGATGCGTCGTTTTGCGTTGCGATGAGCGCGGTCAGGACCGCGGTGAGAACGACCACGACTGTTCGAGTTGCGTACGTTTTCCCCTCCGTTCCCCCGTACTCACTACACGGAAGGTAGCATTTTTGGGCCAAAGTGTCATCCTTGGGGTAGGGCTGGGACAAGGGCGACCTTTTCAGCGAATGGACCTCGGGTAGGGCGTGTGATAAACGGCGTTTCCATGACGAACGGCCGCATAGCGGCGTTTTTTGATTTTGACAACACGCTTCTTGCCGGCGACTCGGCGAAAATCGGGTTCAAGTACCTGTGGGGGCGCGGGGACGTCGGGGCGTGGTTCATTGCGCGGATCATGGCGCGGAACTTTTTTTACAAGCGCAACCTGTACTCGCCCGAGAGGATCAGCCGGTTCGCCCTGACGTTTTACGCGGGCCGGGACATCACGGAGTACAAGGCGGGCGCGCGCGAGTACTACGAAACGATGCTCAAACCCCACATCGCGCCCAAGGTGCGCGAGCGGCTCGATAGACACAAAGGCGAAGGGCACGTGACTGCGCTCGTGACCGCGTCCGTCCGCTACATGCTCGAACCCGTTGTTGCCGACCTCGGGATGGACCACCTTCTTTGCACGGACCTTGAGATGGGGCCGGACGGCCGGCCGACCGGGAGACCCGTCGAGCCGATATGCGTCTGCGCGGGCAAGGTGGCGCACGCAAAGAGGCTGGCCGAAGAGCAAGGCATAGACCTCAAGAAGTCCTACGCCTACTCCGATCACCACTCGGACCTGCCGCTTCTGGAACTCGTCGGCCACCCCGTCTGCGTCGAGCCCAATCGCCCGCTCCGCAAGATCGCCACCGCGCGCGGGTGGGAAGTCCTTTCGTTCATATGACGGTGTCCTTGACACCCCTGGGGCCGGTGGCTTATTAGACTTTGCATAGTCGCCGCGTAGCGCAGGCACCCCGGAGGGCCAATGGGAAACGGGCAGAGGGAATACTGGCAGAGCAGGATAGGGCTCATCCTGGCCGTCGCCGGAAATGCCATCGGTCTCGGGAACTTTTTGCGGTTCCCGGTGCAGGCGGCCAAGAACGGCGGCGGGGCGTTCATGATCCCGTACTTTGTGGCGCTCTTGCTCCTCGGCATTCCGCTCATGTGGGCCGAGTGGGCGATGGGGCGGTACTCGGGGCAGCACGGGCACGGGACTCTTCCCGACACGTTTCACCGGATGTGGAAGCACCCGGCGGCCAAGTACTTCGGCGTGCTTGGCGTGTTCCTCCCGCTCGCGATAGTGATCTACTATACCTACATCGAGTCGTGGACGCTGGCGTACTCGTGGTTTGCCGCGACCGGCAAGTACGCCGGCATCACGACGCGCGAGGGCATGGGCGGGTTTCTCAAGAGCTTCCAGGGTCTCGAACAGGGCGTGTTCACGAGCATAGCAGCCGCGTACGCCTTCTTCGTCATCACGCTGGGCTTGAACGTCTGGGTGCTCTACCGCGGGATCACGGGCGGGATCGAAAAGCTCGCCAAGATCGCCATGCCGCTCCTGTTCGTTTTCGCCATCGTCCTCGTGGTTCGCGTCCTCACCCTGGGCACGCCCGACCCCGCGTATCCGGACCGGAATGTCGTAAACGGGCTTGGCTTCATCTGGAACCCGGATTTTTCAAAACTTGGCGACGTGGGCGTGTGGCTTGCTGCGGCGGGACAGATCTTTTTCACCTTGAGCCTCGGGGCCGGGATGATCCCTACGTACGCGAGCTACATGAAGAAGGATCAGGATATCGCGGTCAACGCCCTCGCGACCTCCACCACCAACGAGTTCGCCGAAGTGATCCTGGGCGGGACCATCGCCATACCTGTCGCCTGCGCCTTCTTCGGGGTGGCCGGGACCATCGCCATTGCCCAGGGCGGCGCGTTCGATCTCGGGTTCCAGTCCATGCCGGTCATCTTCGGGAAGATCCCGCTGGGCGCGTTCTTCGGGTCGATCTGGTTCCTTCTGCTTTTTTTCGCGGGCATCACGTCATCCGTTGCGCTCGCATCGCCGGCGGTAGCGTTCCTCGAAGACGAGATGAAGCTCTCCAAGAAGGCCGCGGTCTCGGTCGTCGGGGCCGTGCTCTTTGTCTGCGGGAACATGGTCATCTTCTTTCTGGGTTTCGGGTTTCTCGACGAGATGGACTTCTGGGTGGGCACGTTCGGGATCGCGTTTTTGGGGCTTGTCGAGGCGATCATTTTCGCGTGGATCTTCGGTATGATAAAGGGATGGGAGGAGATCACGCGGGGTGCCGAGATGAAGGTCCCGCGCGTCTTCTACTTCATCCTGAAGTACGTCACGCCTCTTTACTTGTTCGTCCTTCTCGTAACGTGGGCGGTGAAAGAGGGCGTCGGCGTGCTCATCATGAAGGGCGTCGAGAAACCGGCCGAGATCTACGCCCGCTGGGGCGCGCGCGGGCTAATGGTGCTGTTGCTCGTGTCAATTTGCGTGATGACGTGGTGGGCGTTCAAGAAGAGGGCGAGTGACGAAGGACGAGGGACGAAGGACGACGGTTAGGCGCCGTAAAACAATAAATTTGACAACTTGATCGGTCCGTGTTCTATAGTAGGTGTGAGACACAACGTGGACTTGGAAGCCGCCATCCGCAGCAAGTACGTCGCCCTTGAGGAACTGCTCAACGAGCGTGCGCGGC
>JACRCP010000092.1 GCA_016218965.1 Deltaproteobacteria bacterium
AAGGCTGCAATCGCCTGCGCGCTTTTCGGAATCACGATGGCCGCAACTGCAAGCGCGCAAGGCGCGGAGAAAGCAGTCAATCCAGTCCCGGCCGCGCTCCCGAACCCGGACGCCCCGGCCGATGCCGCGGGAGACACCGCCTTCGACCTGCGTCTCCACGTCTTGGGCCTCAACTACAACGCGTCACTCTACAACGGCGGTACGATCTTCCTTCCCGAGGTGCTGATTGGATACTACACGGCGCCCGCTGCGTTCCGCCTGATAGCCGGCTACATAGGTTCGGTCGCGTCATCGAACAGCGGCGGACGCGGAGGCACCAACCAGGTGATATCGATCGGGGCCGAGGCAGCCTATTTCTTTGGCCCCATCGAAACGGCGGCGATCGTTCCCTACCTTTCGGTCAAACTGGCCAAGGTCTTCATGCTTCTCGACGCCGAGTCTTCGACTGACGAAGGTCTTAACTCGCCTTTCGTCTTCGGCGCAGGCGCCGGCGCCGAGTACTTTGTCAGAAAGGGGGTTTCGGTCGGACTCGAGACCGGCCTCCAACTTTCGTACGCCACGAGCGACGGGAACAAGCGGGGCGAGTCGGCGTTCGTGTTCGGGATACCGTACGGACTCGTCACGCTGAACGCGTATTTTTTCTGAAGCAGGGGCGCTCTAGTCGAACGGAAAGGCATCGTGAGACTCCTGACCATATTCGCTGTTGCGATCCTGATTGTCGCCACGTCGACGGCCGACGCCGATGTCCCCCCGCCGGCAGACGATCTGCCGTTGGACGTCGTTGCGTGCAAAACCGGTTCTTGGGGGGGCATCTGCACGGTTGAGGGATCGCCGCTCCTTGGAAGGTGCAGGGAATCGACGTGCTATCGATGGTACGAAGTCGCCGTGGGCACGCCAGCCCAAACCAGGATTGCGTGCCTCAAATGCGTTCTCGCCGACGATGATGGGTCGTTCGACGAGCCGGGCGGGTGCGCCCTGCTTCCCGGAGCGAAGACCACGAGAGAGATCAGCGCGTTGTTGCTTGCCGGGGCCCTCGCATTCCTTTTGTTCCTCACGCGTCGCCGCCGCTGATCGGCAGAACGAAGCTCCCCTCGGCGCCGGCTCAGGTTCTCCGTATCATGCGCACAGGATTCAACATCGATTCGATCGTAACAACCCGGATCGCCTCACGCGAAGGCGCAAAGCCCGCAAAGAAAACCAGCGGAATTCAGGTGTCCGACTTGGCGCCCTTTGCGTCTTTGCGCGAGAAATTCCTTTTCGCGAATCGATCAGCATTGCCGCCGCAGATCACTTGTGGTAGGAATTCAGGCGGGAACCACCCATTTCGCGGTGGCGCGTGAAGTTGTCGGAGTTGCGCTTTCAAAACGCGGACGCGCGGGCGGCGGCGTACGGCGTCATCCACTTTCTGGTGGACGCCGCGTGCGTCCTTGCCGTCGAGCGGACCGGGGCATCGACGACCGTTCAGGCTCTCACCGTCTTCTGGGTCATTCTTGGCTACGACGTCCTCGCGTTCGCCCTGCAGGCGCCGCTGGGTGCGTTGACCGATCGTCTGAAGCTGTCGCGCTGGGTCGTCTACGCGGGACTCGGGCTGACGACCGTGGCCGTGCTGACATCGAGACACGCTGCGATCGCCACTATGCTCGCGGCCGGGGTCGGAAACGCCCTCTTCCACTTGGGCGCTGGCGCGTCGGTGCTTCGCACGTCGGGCGGCCGCGCGACTCCCGCCGGGCTTTTCGTCGGACCCGGAGCGCTGGGGCTTGGCCTCGGACTGTGGATGGGCCGCACCGGCATCGGCCCCGCTTGGCCTTTCGTCGCGCTGCCGATCCTTTCGCTTCCGCTCGTTCGATACCTGCACGTCGACGAGATCGGAACCCCGGCGTCACGCGAGAGTTTTGGATTCGACATCAGCCGGCGCGTCGTCTCTCTGGCCCTTCCCCTGCTTCTTCTGTCGGTAGCGATAAGATCGTTCGTCGGTTTCGGCGCGTGCCGCGAGTGCCCCAAAGGGTTGTTGCTCGCGGCCGGAGTCCCGCTTGCCGCCTGCGCCGGGAAGATGCTGGGCGGATTCATTTCGGATCGAATTGGCTGGATCGAAACCGCTGTCGGCGCGCTTCTGCTTTCGGCGCCGCTTGTCGCGCTGAACGGCGGCAACTTCGCCCTTGCATTCCCCGGACTCCTGCTCTTTCAGATGACGATGCCGGTTACACTGGTAGCCGTCTGGCGCCTGATACCGGAAAAACCGGCGACCGCCTTCGGCCTCCCCGCCCTCGCGCTGATCATCGGGGCGATCCCGACGTTCTTCCGCGCGGGCAAACATCTCTTTGGCCCGATCACGTTCGTCGCCCTGATCGTCATCTCGGCCGCGGCGCTTTTGGTGAGCCTCAAGGCGATGGGCTTCGGCCGGGGCGCATTTTCGCCAGCCACCGCCGCCGACAAATCCCCGACAGCCGAAAACGGCTCGGGCCTCACGTTGGAATCAGGACCGAGAAGGAGTTGAAGTTGAGGACTCTTGTCGCCGCGTTCTGTCTCGTCTTCGCACTCTTCCCGACGCCAGCCCTCGCGGACGTCGATCCTCCGCTGAACGACGATTCTCCGCCCGAAGTGAAGGCATGCAAGTACAAAATCGAGGGCGAAACGTGCACGATCAGCGGGTCGGGTGCCGCCGGTACGTGCCGTTGGTCGATGTGCGGGGTGTACGAAAACACGAAGTGCCTCAAGTGCCTCGATGAAGAAGGTCACGTGCCGGGAAGCGGTTGCGACTGCTCCTCCCTCGGTATTCCGACGATTGGTGAGGTCAGCGCTTTCCTTGTCGCCGGTTCGTTTTCGCTTCTGTTCTTCTTCGGTCGCTGGAAACGCGGTCGGCGGGAGAGGTGACGTATGCCGGCAAAGGCTTGTCCGTTCGTCGTTTCAAACCTTTCCGCAGGACAGCGCGAAGAGCTTTTGGCGCTCGGGATGATCTCGGCCGATGGAGCAACGCTGCCTCCGCCAGACGCGACACTCCCTCGTGGACGGAAAGTCGTTTCAAAACGCCCCATCCGCGCACCGGCGGTCCTCAACGATGCGACGAGCTACGCCGTTCCCTCGTCATTTTCGCGCGGCCTGCGGGTCGCGTTGGGGGATTTTGACCTCATCTTCATCTCGGGCACGGCAAGCGTTGACGAAAACGGCAAGACGGCGCACGTGGGGGACTTCCGCGCGCAATGTTTTAGGACCTACCGGAACATCGCGACGCTCCTTGCGGCCGAGGGCGCAACGTGGCACGACGTCGTGCGGTGCACGTGTTACCTTCGCGACATCGAGCGCGACTATCAGGCGTTCAACGAGGTCCGCACGGCGTTCTTTTCGTGGCTCAAGCTCGACCCCCTGCCGGCGAGCACCGGAATCCAGGCAACACTCTGCCGGCCGGATTTGCTGGTGGAGGTCGACGCGCAGGCGATCATCAAAAACCAGGAACAGGGAAGAAACCGATGAGAATCGCGCCGGCAGTCTTGTTCGTCGTCGTCTCCCTTGCGCCGGCACAAATCATGGCGGACGTCGATCCGCCCAATAACGACAACACGCCGCCCGAGGTCGCCGCGTGCAAATACAGGAACCAGGGAGACAGATGCCAAATCGAGGGGTCCGGCACAACCGGCACGTGCCGCACATCGAGCTGTTTGAACTCCGGTTACGAGGTCGCTTGCCTGAAATGTGTTTCGACGCCGGACCAGATCGCGAAAGAAGACGCCGGCGACTCCGCCGGCCAGCCATCGACCGACGACTCGGGCGGCTGCGGTTGCACGACGGTCCGAAGATCGGCGGCGAGGGAGGTGGGAGCGTTCCTTTTGGCTGGCTCGTTTGCACTTCTGTTCCTGTTGAAAAATCGGAAAAGGCGGAGGTGAAAGTTGAAAAGCGTCAGCCGCATTTTCGTTGCGCTCTCGACCGTCGTGGTCGCAAACGCGGTCCCGACTGTGGCGCTTGGTGACGGCATCTCACCCACCGATTTGTCGACAGAATATGAGGCGTGCGCATTCAGAGACGAGAACGACACGAGCGAGCTCGGCGGTGACGAAGGAAGATGCCGCAAAGGGTCCTGCGAAGAGTCCAACGGGATTTCCTTCTGCCTCTGGTGCGACGTTCCGGGTTCCGGCTGCGATTGCTCCTCTCTCGGTACTCCGACTGTGAAAGAACTCGGCGCGTTTCTTCTGGCTGGGTCGTTCTCACTCCTCTTCTTCCTCCGACGCCGGAAGCGCGGGCGGTGATCACCGCCTGGCTCAAAGCATTCGTGTTCACCCAGCTCGTCGAGGTGCCCATCTACTCGGTGGGCCTGCGCTGTCACCCGCTGGCGGCATTCGGCGCAAGCGCGTTCACGCACCCGATCGTGTGGCTGATCGTCCTTCATCCCGCATGGCACGCGCCGTACGTCACGAAAGTCATTGTCGCCGAGACGTTCGCGTGGCTTGCCGAAGCGGCGTATTTCGACGTGATTTTCAAAAAGCGCCGGGCGTGGCTCTGGGCGCTCCTGGCGAACGCCGCAAGCTTCGGAATGGGTCTTCTCAGCCGGTGGCTCTTCGGCGCGCCGTGATCACGCCCCCTGCGGGCACGGTTGTTCCAACAGCGCGGCGAGCTCGGCGGGGAGGGCTTCGACGGCGGCCTTGAGCGCCTCGGTGCCTTCGTCAAAACGGACCTTCACACGGCCGCGGTACTTTCGGACCTTCATCAGGAGCTGCTCGAGCGAGCGGCCCTCGACGCCGGCGACGCGTTCGACGTCGAGAATGACCGCGCCCTGCTCTTTCTTGAGGTAGCGACGGAGCTTCATCGCCAGCGTCTTCACGTTGATCCCGTCGAGATTTCCGTCCATTGTGACGACGACCATCTCGGGCCTGCGGTCGACCTCGAGCTTGAGGAGGTTCTCCCAACTCCTGCCCTTGACGTACTGCGCGACCAGTTCCTTCACGGACCGGCGGTACTTCGTCACCGCCGTCTTCGGCTGGTACATGCTCAGCCCGGCCGCAACCCTCACCTGCTCGCGGGCGGCGGCGAAGGCAAGCGCCCGCGTGCGCACCGCGTCCCACAGCCGCTCGGGGCCGAGGATCTTCTTGTACTTGTCGATGACCGCGTCGGCGATCTCGCGCGACCGGTCATTGTGCGCAAACGAGCGTGCCACGTGAGGGAGCGGCCGGTAGTCCCTGGCCCAGCGCCGCAGGACTCCCGCCCGCCGCCGGAGCGCGGCGTCGTCGCTCTTGGCGAGCGTCGCGACGCCCCGGATGATCGTGTCGCACATCCTGAGAAGCGACGGACCGTTGCGATCGTATTCGTACCTGAACGCGTCGCGGAGCACCTGCGCCGACTCCCGGGGTGTGAAGTGCGGGTGTTCAAACCAGATCTCATGCTGGCCGTGCCATTCTTCGTACGGAAGGTCCTTGCGCAGCATGCCCTTCGCGTCGTAGTCGGCGTAGAGCTTCGTCCCCGGGAGCGGCCCCAGTTCCATGTACTGGACGTAGTCCGACCCGAGCCCGGCGACGTACTCGATGTCGTCGCGGATGCTCTGTTTGTCGTGGTGTTCGAGAAACAGAATCCCGGACGCGAGCACGCTGATACCGTGGTCCTTGAGCTCGCCGATGAGCCCGCCGAGATCGGCGCCGCGGTTTTTCTCGTACACCTCACGTTTCGACTCGACGCCTATCCACAGGAAATGGACCCCGAGACGCGCGAGAAACGGCACACCCACCGCGCGGATCGCCTCGGCCGAGCTGAATATGCCGAATCGCCACTCTTTGCCGTGGAACTCCATGAGATCGAGCAATTCCTCGACCCGCGCCGTCCGCTTGAGGAAGTTCTCGTCCATGACGAAGAACTCCTGTGTTCCCATCCGGCGCTCAAGGTCTGCGCAGACGTCGTAGAGATCCTTGCCCGATTCGAAAAACGGCGTGTATGCCTTGTCGAAAAAGTGGCTGGTCGCGCAGAAGCGGCACGCGTTGGGGCAACCGACGCCCGGGATGAGCACCGCCGAGTCGGTCGAAATGGGCATGCCCATGATCTTCTTGAACGTGGCCGAGATCATCGCCGGATGCTTGAACGGGCGGGCGACGTCCTCGCCGAGAAGATCCCGCATGAAGGCGACGCCCTCGCCGCGGCAGATGTTGTCGTGCTCGATCATTCCCTCGATCCCGGGAATGCGCGTGCCGTGACCGCCCAGGACGATCTTGCTCTTGGGGGCGTGTTCGCGGACCAGCGCGGCCATGCGCTGGGCCTTGACGAAGTTGGGCACGATGAACGAGATGCCCACGTAGTCGTAGCCCTTTTTGACCTCCCTGACGAACCTCTGCTCATCGGGAAAATCGAGCACGGCGGTCGACGCCGCCAGATTCGACGCGATGAAATGCAGACCGAAGCTCGGGTGGTGCATCCGAAGCGAGAACAACCCCTGCTCGCGCGTCACCTGGTTGTGAAAGAGCTCCATGACGTTTTCTTTGCGGCCGTACGCGTCGTCCACGCCGAACGGGCCGAACACCGACGAGAGCAGGATCTTCATGGACCGTCCTTTCGAATCCCCTGGCGCCCGGCACCCACAATAGGGCCGCCGCCGCGCCAACGCAACGAAAAAGGACCTGTCCTTCTACAATTCCACCGTCGTGCAGCCGCAGCCCGCGGCGGCGCACTCGGGGTCGCACTCGCAGTCGGGGTCGCAGTCATACGTCTGGTCGCAGACGCATTCTTCACCGCCGCCGTTGCCGCCACCACCGCCGCCACCGTCGGTCTTGGGCGGGATGCCGGTGTCGTCGTCCGCGGACCCGACGTCAGGTTTCGGCCCGACGTCGGGGGTCACGCCCGTGTCCGTCACGACGCCGGTGTCGGGCTTCACGCCGACGTCCTTGCCGCCCGCATCGGTCCCGGCGTCGGTCTTCACGCCGGCATCGCCTCCGGCGTCCGGCTTCACCCCGGAATCCGGTTTCACACCGGTATCCTTGGAACCCGCGTCGTACCCGGCGTCCTTCACACCGGCGTCGTATCCCGCGTCCGGCGGATCGACGCCGTAGTATTTCACCGAGACCTGGAACTGGTACCCCTGGCTGCTGCCGTACGATGTCCCGACCGGGAGGATGTAGTACCACCCCGCCTGCGGGTTGCTGATGGTGAGCAGCGTCTGCCCGTTGGAGCTCCAGTCGGCCGAGGTGCTGCCGTACGACGAGTACTGTACGTGGCTCCCCTGGTTGACGTAGACGCGCACCTTCGAGGTGACGTCGTTCCATGTCGCGAGGTCGTTGGCGGTGGTCGTGAGCTCCAGCCGGGACGAGCCGGCCGGGACGTTGAGCTTGGCCTGGATGATGAACGGGGTTGTCGACGACTGGATGTAGAGCATCTGGGGATTGAGGAGCCAGCCGGTGACAAGGGCGCCGTCCTGGATCTCGACCTCCCGGCCGCAGCCCAGCATACCGTGCTCTTCGTACGCCGACTGGAACGCGTCCTGAACGGCCTGCCCGTATGCCGATGCGCTCGAGAGCACGATGTTGGCGGCGTCCTGGAAGGTGATCTGGTTCGACCACGAGGGCACGGAGAGAAGGGCCGCCTTCCCGATGTTCGGGTCGCCGGACGCCTTCTTTCGCGCGGTCCAGTTGGCGCTCGCCCATATCTTGCCGTCCTCGTGGCCCTCGCCCACGAGGCTCCCCGGGCAGTAGGCCTGGTTGCCCATGTCGCGCATGACGGCCCCGGGCATGGTCTTGTCGATGTGGCGCCCGGTGACCGCGTCGTTGGTCGCGTCGCCAGGGAAGAAGTCGGCGGAGCCCTCATTGAGGCCGTACGGCATCCCGACAAGGCCCCACTCGTCCACCGAGTACATCCCCAGGCTGGTCACGGAATCGACCGCCCCGTGGGTGTACTCGTGCATGACCACATCGGCGTCATACGCGAAGTTGATGCCGGGGCTCACCTGGTTGCAGAGGCCGACGATGATGCCATTGCCGGCAAACGCGGCGTTGCACGCCATGTCGTAGCTGCGGGTGTAGTTCACCGCCACGTCCATCTGGTAGCTCAGGTAGTTGAAGCCGTTGCCCACGAAGTAGTCGTGCATGTGGTTGACATGGTAATATGCATTGACCTCGGCGAACGGGTCGGTCGTATTGCCCTCCTTGGGCGTGATGAGGAAGTTCCCCTGTCCGTCCGCGCTCGCCTGCTTGTTGCTCGAGCTGCATCCGTAGCCCGGGTTGCAGTTGCTGAACACGTCCACGTATGTGCCGGTCAGCCTGGTCGAGCTGGTAAGGTCCTTGAGCTCGACCTCGGTGTAGTTCCCCAGCTCCGGGCAGTCCGGGTAAGCGTAGCCTTTGGCCGTGCGCATCAGGTTCTGGAACCCAAGCGCCTTGAGCGCGTCGCGCGCGACGAACACGCGCCACAACCCGAAGGGCCGCTCCGCGAACAGGTCCACCACCCACACCGCCTCGTGGCGCCCCCCGATGTTGGCAATGGCCTTCCCGGCCCTTGCCGCCTTGCCCGGCCACAACGTCGGATTGAGGTCCCTCACTGCCGCAAAGATGGCGTCACTCCGACTGATGGAGAAATCAACCGGGATCTCTTGAAGCCTTTTTAGGCTGCTGCTCACCATGACCGCCCGTCCCTCGCGGTCGGTGGTCACAACGATGTCGGCGTCCAGGACCTGCAATCCCTGGTGCACCTGCCCGAACCTGTAGACCGAGGTCTTCTCGAGATCCATCGTCTTTTGGAAGGCAAGCGACGTGAGCACACGGTCGTAGCCGAAAAGGTCCGACCAATCCTGAATGAACATGTGGGCGGCGCCGGCGCGGTCATCGCCCGCCAGCTCGGCCGAAAACCCCGTGATGAGCGACGGGAGATGACCGGCGAAACCTATCCGCGCGCCGGGGAACTTGACCATGAAGCGCGCCTCGGCCCCGAGCATCAGTTCGCGGGCCTCGGGCGGAAGCGGTGCGGCCGCGGCGGAGGAAGCCAATACAGCGAGAAGGAGGGCCACCGCGAAGACGACCGACAGGACTCTGTTCATGCTTGTCTCCTTGCCGATGTGCGTCCCCCGGGGCACGACGGACGTTAGCACCCGCCCGCCCGGACCTTCAACGCATACTACCACATTCCGGCCGCGTTATGATCGGGATGTCAGGGTCACGCGACGGAGATGGTCGCCCCTTCACCCTGGAGGTGCTTTGTGGGCACGAACGCCATCGCCTTGACGAAGATCCGGATGAGGAACGGGTCGAACTTCTGGCGCATCTCGCCGAACATGATCTCCAGGGCCTTCGGCGCGGGGTAGGCCGCCCGCCACGGACGGTCGGACGTGAGGGCGTCAAACACGTGCGTTATCGCGAGAATCCGTCCGAACAGGCTCACCGCGGATTTCTGCGGCGAGCGGCCCCGCTCGTCATAGGAAGCACGATCGCGGAGCGACCTGATGAAGTCGATCCGGTGTTCGTAGACCGCCGTGACCTGCTCGATGACCGAGCGGTCGAGCGTCCGCACCCTGAACAGAATCTTGATGGTGTAAAGTGTGATCTTCTCGACCTCGACGCGTTCGCCCGGGGTGAGCGGTCCCGGCTTCATCAGAATCTGGTCGGGCACGCGGATACGCCCGAGGTCGTGGAACAGCCCCGTGAGCGCAAGGTCCGAAAGCTGTTCCTTGTTGAGCCCCAGCTCGGCGCCGAAGACGATGTTGAGAAGCGCCGTGTTGACCGCGTGGTAGCAGTTGTAGTCGCCCGCCTCCTTGACCGACGTGAGCCCCAAAAAATTCGTGCGCTGGTCGAAGCAGACGTCCACCAGGTCGTGCACGAGCCGCGCGGCCCCGGCCGGATGCACGGGCCGGCCGGCCCCCTTCAGATGGTCGAGAAACCTTTTCAAGAAGAACACCGTCCGGGCGTACGCAACCAGGGAGTACTTCCGGCGGTCCATGCCGGAGGCGTCCGCGCACGATTCGTCTTTCGCGCGTTCGACAAAATCCTGGAGCTTGCGGTATTTCGCCATCCGGATCGACATGACCTTGCCGTCGATCGCGCCGTCCTCGCCGACCTTCGTGCCGCCCTCGCGGGCGAAGACGTTGATGAACGCCCTGAGTTCCTCCGCGGTCACCGGCCGGTCGACGCCGAACCCGCCGAGGTTGTGGGCCTGGAACTCCTTCATGATGTACTTGACGTTTTCCAAAGACGAGATGTCAATCTTCAGCAGCTTGCCGTTCAGATAGACGGTGTGTTCGGCCCCTTGCAGGTTTACCTCCCCTTCGCGCGCCACGAGCGCGTTGATGGTTTCGCGGAAGACCTCGATCGGCTTGTTGAAGATCGCGTTGTCGGCCTCGTGGATCTTGACCGTCCTGACGAGCATGTAGAGCGAACTCAGAAGCTGCCTTCCGAGGGCCTGGACCTTGGCGTCCGCGGTTTCGGACTTGGCGTCCTTCGGCGGCGCGGCTGGCCTAAAGTCGTTCGGATTGATGATGTCGCCCATGTCAATCCCCGACCAGCCGTTGTTTGATCCCGTCCATCGCCTTTTTGCACGCCGCCTTCACCTCGGGATCGAGGTGTTTTTGTTCGACGTGGTTTTGGAGGAACCTGAAGGCCGCGAGCGACCCCTCGGCGCGGAGCGCCTCGACAACCATGAGTTTCGGCCCGTTGACCTCCTTCCTGTTGAATAGGCCCGACTTGCGCGAGAGCGTCTCGTTGAACATCGCGTACACCTGCTGGGCCCCCGTGGCGGCCGCGGCGTTCGCGAACTTCTGCTGTTCGTCGGGAAGGCGCAGCTTGAATCTCTCGTCGGACATGACCCGAAAGAGCATGCGGCCGGTCCAATCGGGCTCGAAGTTCTGCGCCGCCTCGAGCGCGGCGGAACGTACGTCCTTGTCGGCGTCATCGAGCGCGCGGGAGATGGTCGTCTTGGCCTCCTCGCCCTTTACCGTCGATACCGAACGGAGCGCGGCGAGCCGCACCGCCCCCTGCGTGTGTCCGAGGAGCTTCGTGATGAGCGCGCCCCTGCCGGGAAAATCCATCTGCCTAAGGATCCTGAGCCCCTCGATCACCAGGTTGACCTTGTTCGACGCGACAAGTTTCTGGACCGCCTCGGGGCCGCCGATCGGCGCGCCGGCGAGGAAGTCCCCCACGACGCGAAGGTTCTCGGCGTTTTCGATGGCTTCCATGATGGCGGGAAGCCCGGCCTTCGCGTCGTTGTTGAGACTGGCGAGATAGGTCCGGACGGAACCCGGGTCCTTCACCGTCCCGGACGAGAGGATGGTCCGGAGCCGGTCGAGTCGCGCCTCTGAGCTCATGGCCTCAATGAGCCTGTATTTCAGGTAGAAGACCCGCTCCTTGAGATCAACGCCCAGTTTCGGGTCGGCGGTGATCTGATCGAAGCGTTCCAGGATCAAGACGACCCCCTTGAAATCCTCGCGCAGAAGGAGCGAGTCGAGCAGAAACAGGAGGTTCTCGCAGATGTCGTCGCGCTCCCGGTCGTCAAACCCGTACTTGACCACGGCGAAAAGGATGAGGAGGATCTTCTGCATCATCAGCTTCTCGTCCTCTTCCTGCAGTTCGAACTGTATCGCGTCTTTGAACGCCTGCGGGCAGATCTCGCCCACCGTGACGACCCCGCGGATCGACTGCACGTCGCCAAGTTCAAGATTGAGGTCGTCTGCGCACACTCGCGCAAAGCGGACAACGTCGTCGCTCCCCGACCGCAGACGCGACGCCACGAAATCGGTGACCTTTTCGACCTCGACCTCGGCCTGCCTCGCCCCGTCCTCGTCCTCGTCGCCCATGACCGCCGCGATCCCCTCGACCACGACGTAGTCAATGTTCTCGAACCCCGCCTTCCATAGGAGCGAGACGGTGTCTTCGCTCACGGCCGAGGTGCCCTTGGTGCTCGCCGAGGCGATCGAAACAAATTTCAGGAGTTCCGGAAGCTCGATCCCCTGCCGAAACACGAGCTTGCGCACGCCGTCGCGGTAGAACTTGTACGTCAGATTGAGATCGTCCCCCGTCTCGCGGTACACCTCGGCGCCCATGTAGATGAACGAGGTCGCGTCCACCCGAAGCGGCAACGCCTGTTCGGTTTTGAGGAACTTCGAGATGAGCGTGAACACGGGGTTGATGAACCCCTCGAACGCCTTCGGGTTGTGGCTATAGATCGCGATGGTCTTGACGGCCTTGATGAGCTGGCGGAAAATCTCCTCGACCGCGGGAATCCTCCGGTCGTCCTCGCGCGGCCGCTCACCCGTGGGCGGCGGTCCCGCCGGTGCCGGCGGCGCCGAAGCCGTCCCCGCTCCGCCTGGAATGTCCGGCTGGTTTTCCACGTTGTTTCCCCGACCCCGCCAATCCTTACCACCGTTTTCGCCGCCAGGCAAACCGCCGCGGCTCGGATCGGCGGGTTGATCGTCCCCGATGCCCGTGTTGACCTGCTTCCGTATGGGATTCGGACGCAGTCACCCGTGGACGTGTTTCCTCAGGTACTGGCCGGTGATGGAGGCGGGGTGCTGGGCGATCTGCTCGGGAGTGCCCGTCGCGACGACCTCGCCGCCGGCGTCGCCGCCTTCGGGGCCGAGATCGATGATCCAGTCCGCCGTCTTGATGACCTCCATGTTGTGCTCGATCATCACGACCGTGTTGCCCGCATCCACCAGGCTGTTGAGCACCGACAGGAGTTTGTGAATGTCGGCGAAGTGCAAGCCGGTCGTCGGCTCGTCCAAAATGTAGAGCGTCCGGCCCGACGCGCGGCGCGAGAGCTCTTTTGACAGCTTCACGCGCTGGGCCTCGCCGCCCGAGAGCGTCGTGGCCGACTGGCCCAGCTTGATGTAGTCGAGGCCCACGGCGCGAAGGGTCTGGAGCCTGTCCCGAATACGCGGGATCGGCAGGAAGAACTCGTGCGCCCCGGCGACGCTCATCTCGAGGGTCTCGGCGATGTTTTTGCCCTTGTAGCGGATCTCGAGCGTCTCGCGGTTATACCGCCTGCCGCCGCACACCTCGCACGTGACAAAGACGTCGGGCAAAAAGTGCATCTCGATCCTGATGAGTCCGTCTCCCTCGCACGCCTCGCACCGCCCGCCCTTGACGTTGAACGAATACCGGCCCGGCCCGTACCCCCGCATGCGCGACTCGGGAAGGTTTGCGAACAGCTCCCGGATCGGCGTGAACAGACCGGTGTACGTGGCGGGGTTCGAGCGCGGAGTGCGGCCTATGGGGCTCTGGTCGATGTCGATGACCTTGTCGACGTGTTCGAGCCCCCCGATCTCCCGGACCGGCGCCGCGGGGTCGCGGGAATCGAAGAGCCTCTGCATGAGCCTGCGGTAGAGCGTGTCTATGACGAGCGTGCTCTTCCCCGAACCCGAAACGCCCGTGATGCAGGTGAAAAGGCCCACCGGAATCGGCACGGTGATGTCCTTGAGGTTGTTCCCGGTGGCGCCCCGGATTTCGACGGTGCGGCCGTCGGGCGCGCGGCGGTGGCGCGGGACGGGAATGACGCGCCGGCCCGAGAGGTACAGGCCCGTGAGCGAGTGCGGGCATTCCTCAATGTCGGCCGGCGTCCCCTGGCACACTATCGCCCCGCCGTGGACACCCGCGCCGGGGCCCATGTCCACGACGTGATCGGCCGAACGGATCGTCTCCTCGTCGTGCTCGATGACGATGACCGTGTTCCCGAGGTCCCGGAGGCGCGTGAGCGTGGCGAGGAGGCGCCCGTTGTCGCGCTGGTGCAGCCCGACCGACGGCTCGTCGAGGATGTAGAGAACCCCCGTGAGCGACGAGCCGATCTGGGTCGCAAGCCTTATCCGCTGGCCCTCGCCGCCCGAGAGCGTGGAGCTCGATCGGTCCAGCGTGATGTAGTCGAGCCCGACGTCCTTGAGAAAGGTGAGGCGCTCGCGGACCTCCTTGACGATGCGCGCCGCTATCTCGCGCTCGCGCGTGTCAAGGGAAAGCGCGTCGATGAAATCCAGCGCACGGCGCACGGTCATCGTGGTGAAGTCATGGATGGACCTGCCGCCCACGAGCACGAAAAGGCTTTCCTTCCGGAGGCGCCTCCCCTTGCAGTCGGGGCACGGCCGGTTGCTCATGTAGCGCTCGAACTCGGCCCTGATCCGCGGCGACTGCGTCTCGCGGTACCGGCGCTCGAGGTTCCCGATGACCCCCTCGAACGGGCGCTTGAACCTGAAGCGGCCCCGATCGTGCTCGATGCGAACCTCGACCGGCTCGCCGCCCGTCCCGCGCAGGACGGCCTCGCGCGTGTCCTCGGGCAGGTCCGCAAACGGCGCGTCCATCGAGCCGCCGTTGTCGCGCACCACCGCCTGGACCATGGCCATGTAGTACGTGGATTTCACGCCCCACGGGCGGATGGCTCCCTCGCCCAGCGAGAGGCGCGGGTTCGGGATGATGCGTTCGGGGTCGAAGAAGATCATCGACCCGAGACCGGAACACCGCGGGCAGGCCCCGTAGGGGTTGTTGAACGAGAACATCCGCGGCGTCATCTCGGGATACGACGTCCCGCACTCGATGCACGCGAACTTCTCCGAGAACAGCATGTCCGGCCCCTCGACCGGGGCGATCTTGACGATCCCCTGTGCCAGCCTGACGGCGGTTTCCACGGAATCTGTCAGCCGCGTCCGGATGTCGTCCTTGAGGACAAGGCGGTCCACGTAGACCTCGATGGTGTGTTTCCTGTTCTTGTCGAGCGTGATCTCCTCGGACAGGTCGCGGACCTCGCCGTCCACGTTGACTCGCGCGTATCCGTCCTTGCGCAGGTGTTCCAGGTCCTTTTTGTACTCGCCCTTGCGCCCGCGCACGACCGGGGCAAGCACCGAGAACCGCGTCCCGGCGGGAAGCGAGAGCACGCGGTCGACCATCTGCTGGACCGTCTGCGATTCGATGGCACGCCCGCACTGCCAGCAGTGCGGCCGGCCGATTCGGGCGTACAGAAGCCGGAGGTAGTCGTAGACCTCGGTGACGGTGCCGACGGTGGACCGGGGGTTGTGTCCCGACGCCTTCTGCTCTATCGAGATGGCCGGCGAGAGCCCCTCGATCGAGTCGACGTCGGGCTTGCCCATCTGCTCGAGGAACTGCCGCGCGTAGGCCGAGAGCGACTCGACGTACCGCCGCTGGCCCTCGGCGTAGATGGTGTCAAACGCCAGCGAGGACTTCCCCGAACCCGAGAGCCCCGTCACGACGACGAGCCTCCCCCGCGGGATGGTCACGTCGATGTTCCTGAGGTTGTGCTCGCGGGCGCCCTTGATGATCAGGCTGTCCATGGGTCCTTCCCGCAAAGCCTCGGGGCGAGCCCCGCCGCGGCCCGGATTGCGCGCGCCATGCCGGCGGCGTCCGCGCGCCCTTTCGCGGCGATGTCAAACGCCGTGCCGTGGTCGGGCGAGGTGCGCACGAACGGAAGGCCAAGCGTGATATTGACCGACCTCCCGATGCCCGCCGACTTGACGGCAATCATCGCCTGGTCGTGGTACATCGCCAGGGCCAGGTCGAACCCGCCGCGCATGGCCGCAAAAAACAGCGTATCGGCCGGGTGCGGCCCCGACGCGTCGATCCCCTCCTTGCGGGCGGCCTCGACCGCGGGGGCGATGACGCGCACCTCCTCGCGTCCGATGCGTCCGTCCTCGCCGCCGTGGGGGTTGAGCGCCGCGACGCCGACGCGCGGGCGGGGGCTGCGGAAGAGGACCCGCATCCCCCGCGCGGCAAGACGAAGGCGCCTGAGGATCAACTCCCGCGTCAGAATCGCGGGGACGTCGGAAAGCGGGACGTGCGTCGTCACAAGCACGACCCGAAGCCTTCGCCCGGCGAACATCATCGCCGTGTCGTTCACGCCCGCGAGCCGCGCGAGGAGCTCGGTATGGCCGGGGAAGTTGCAGCCGCCGGTCTGCATCCCCGCCTTCGAGATCGGCGCGGTTGAAAGCGCCGCGACGCGCCCGTCGAGCGCCCACGCGACCGCCTCCTTGATGTAGTCCACCTGCGCGAGCGACCCGGCCTCCGACGGCGCCCCGGGGCGCGACTCACGCTCGCGAAGCGCCGAAACCTCCACGATGCCCGCAAGGCCCGAGACAACCGCACGCCGGAACCGCCGGGAAAGACCACGGGAGGCTGCCGCCCTTTCGAGCACGGCGGCATCCCCAAAGACAACGACGCGCATCTGCGCGGCGGACGCATCGCACAGGGACTTGACGACGACCTCGGGACCGATCCCCGAGGGATGACCCATGGTTACACCGACCACAAGTGGTCCCGCACCACTACGGCTTGGTGAGCTTGATCTCGACATGGGCCTCCTTGCGGAGCTCCTCGACCCACGCCCGGAACTGGCGCTCGCTCTCCTCTTCGAAGAGGCGCCGATGGATCTCGTCCTTGACCTCCTTGAGGGGTTTGGCCTCCGAGGCCAGAACCTTGACGGCCTTGAATATGTAGATCCCGAGGTCGCTCTCGACCGGCTCGGTGATCTGCCCCTCCTTGAGCGAGAAGACGGCGCGCTCGAGCGGGGTATTGAGCATGCCGTGTTTCACCACGCCGAGATCGCCGCCGGATTTCCCGGTCGGGTCCTCCGAGCACTCCTGCGCCAGCCTGGCGAAGTCCTCTCCCCGCGCGGCCCTGCCGTACGCCTCGCCGGCCCTTTTGCGCGCCGCCTCGACCTCGCCGGGTTTCGGCTCCTTGGGGATCGCGACGAAGATTGCCGAGACGCGGACGCCCGAGGCCGCCGTGGCGGCGTTGACGTTTTGCATGTACCAGTTTTTCACGTCCTCGTCCGTCACCCTCACGCGGGGCCGCACGCGCACCGCAAAGAGCTTGCTCTTGACGAGGTGGCCCTTGACCACCTCGCGGTACTCGTCATACGAAAGCCCCTCGCTCTCGATCGCGGCGCGAAGCGCCTTGTCGTCGAGTCCCCGCTGTTTCTTGACGTCGTCTATGGCGGCGTTCACCTCGGCGTCCCCGACCTCGATGTGAAGTTCGGTGACCTGCCCCTTGATCAGCCGGTCCGTTATCAACGAATTTAGGGTTTCGACCCTGACCTTGTGCGTTTCGGACTCCCTCATGGTCGCCGGCAGCCCCGGGTCGAGCCGGCGCAGGACCGGCCGGGCGCGCTCGTCAAGCTCGCTTTTGAGGATCAGGTCGTCGTTGACGATCGCCGCTATGCCGTCAAGGGATTTCCTCGGCCCCTCCGCCGCAGAAGCGGGGAGCGCAAGAAGGAGCGCGACGAGAAGCCCCAAGGCCCGAAGCCCGAAGCCCGAAGTCTGAAGCCTGAAGCCTGAAGCCTGCTTGCTATGGAATCGCATCGAGCGCCTCGCGGTTCATGGAGATTGCCGCCTCGGCCCGGGCACGGGTAAGCCACGCCTGCCTGGCCGCGCGCTTTTTTCCCTCGAGGACCTTGAGACGCACCTCCGGCGCCGCCTCGGCCGCCGACGCCCTGGCCGCCGGGATCCTCCGCACGACCTTCAGAAGGTGGAAGCCGAACGGTGAAGCGATGGGCGCCGAAACCTGGCCCGGCGCGATGTCGAACGCACCGTCGAACACCTGCGGCATCTCGCCTTTCGCGTACGGCCGGATCTCACCGCCTTTTTTCGCCTCGACTCCGGTGGAAAACCGCCTGGCCAGGTCGGCGAACTCCTCGCCCGCCTTGAGGCGCTCGCGGATACCGGCCATTTCCTCCTCGGTTTTGACTATGATGTGAAGCACGCGCACGCGCTCGGGCCGGTCGAATTCCCGGGCGTGTTCTCCGAAGTACGCGTCCACCTCGTCGTCGCCGACCGCGAGGTCCCTGAAGACCTCGGTTTGAAAAAAGCGATCCACGGCGAGGCGTTCGCGCACCTTCCGTTCGAGCGTCTCCTGCGTCATCAGGCCGCCCACCATCGCCTCGTTGAACTGGTCGTCCGAGTAGCCCGAGCGCATCTCGGCGATCTCCTGCTTGACCTCGTCGGCGCCGACAGGGTCGATGTTCCTGGACGCCGCGAGCACCAGACGCCTTTCGATTATCCGATCCAGAAGGTCCCTCTTGAGCGCGCGCGCGGACGCTTCGCCGATCGGCGCGATGCCCACGGCCGTCCCCCGGACGATGTTCCACTCGAGCGCAAACTCCTCAACGGTCACGCCAGCCCCATTGACCACTGCGACAGCGGACGGCGCGGCGGCAACAGGTTTGGCCTTCCCGCACGCGGGCCCCGCCACAGCGAGCACCGAAATGGCCGCCGCCATCGAAAGGTGCCGCGTTATGCTACTTCCCCTGCGGGGCATTCGGCGCCCCCCCGGGCTGGACCGGGGTAATCTTGATGTTGGGCGCAGGTCCCTCGCCGGGCTTGGCGCCTGGCCTGACCGCCGGGTGGCCCGGAGGCAGCGGCCCTGCTCCTCCGTGGCCGGATCCGGCCGCCGGCGCCTCGACCTTCACCTCCGCAAGCACGGCCTCGTTCTTCGTCACTCCGGCCTTGGCGATGAGGTCGGCCACCCATTTGTCGAACGCCTGATTGCGTTTTTCGTAGAAGAGGCGGTTCTTGACCTGGCTCTCGACCTGTTCGAGCGTGCGGTGCTGGGCCGGGCGCTTGCCCTGAAGTCTCAGCACGAAATACGGGCCGCCCTTTGCGCCGACCAACTTTGACGAGACCTCGCCGACCTTGTCCATGGTGAACGCGGCGTCGGAAAGCTCCTTGCCGTAGTCCTTCTCGATGTCATCGCGGGTCTTGTAGGTGACATCCCCGCCGATCTTATTGGTCTTTTCGTCCTCGGAGTACTTCTTCACCAGTTCGACGAAGTGGTTCTGGTCGTCGGCCTTGGCCCTTGCGTCCTTGAGCGCCGCCTGCGCCTTCTGCTGATCCTTGGCCGAGATGATCTTCACCCACACCGCCTCGGGCTTGTTGTATTCGGAGGAGTGCTCGTCGTAGAATTTTTTTATCTCCTCCTTCGGAACCAGCGAGTCCTTCATCTTCTCGTCGAATTCCTTGTTGATCAGCCGCTGGACCATGTCGTTTTTCATGCGTTCCCGGATGTCCGCGTCCTTGTCATAACCGAGGCGCACCGCCTCCTGGTACAGCACCTCGTTGCGGACCATCGAATCGAGGTACTCCTTCCGCTTCGCCTGGTCCGCGAACCGCGACCTGAGGTAAGGATTCTGCTTGTTGACACGTTCCTGGAACTCCTCGATCGTGATCGTTTCCTTCCCGACGGTCGCAAGCACCTTCCCGCTCTTGGGCTTCGCGCCGGTCTGCGTCTTGGAGGGTTCGCAGGCCCACGCGAACACCATTGCGATCACTGCCAGTACGACGAACACCGCCTTCTTCATGATCCTCTCCTTTCTTATTGCCCGCCCGGGCAGGCAAAAACCGTCTCCGGTTCCCCCATCGAGCCAAGCTATATATCGCTATCGCCGCGCGTTCGCAAGCCCGCTTGCGCCGCGCCCGAATTCGGAGTATTTTTTTCAAATCTCGGAGGGCCCCATGAAGCGTTGCGAACGATGGTTCTGCTTGCCCATAACACCCCTACACCTGGTCCTTGCTTGTTTGGCGGGGTGTTCTTCCGAGCTGACCGTGCCGGAGGAGGCAAAACTCGGCTGCAACTCCGGCGCGGACTGCCCTTCGGGGTGGGCGTGCAACGAGAAAGTCGGGCGGTGCGTCAAGACCGAGAACATCGACTCGACCGCGCCGGCGCTCGTGGGCGAAGTGTCTGTTTCGCCGCCGACTCTCAAGAAGGGCGCAAAGGCGACAGTTTCGTTTTCGGTTTCCGAGGAGCTGGCAAAGCCGCCCGTGGTGACGGTGAACGCCGGAACGGAAAGGCTTTTGACGCTCGATGAATCGGCGTCGTCAAGCACGAATCATATCTTTTCGTACGCAGCGGCGGGGGACGAGCCGCAGAACGTCGAGAGCGCGATCACGATCGTGCTCACGGACAAGTCGGGGAACGAGTCGGGGAAGCTCTCCGGGAAGAGCGTCAAGTTCGACTTCATCAAGCACAGGAATATGACGGCGTCAACTGGACCCTGATGTCTCCCGGGGCCAGCCCGCCGGCAAGGTTCTACCACAAGATGGTCTATGACAGCACCAGGGGGTTCACGACCCTTTTCGGAGGATGCAGCGCGGTGGACGGCAGCTTCAGTTGTACGACGTTCAGAGGCGACACGTGGGAATACGACGGCGCCACGTGGGTCCAACGGTCCCCCGCCGCGTCGCCCCCCGCGCGATGGTGGCATGCAATGGCGTTCGACGCGGCAAGGAATGTCGCCTTCCTACACGGCGGATGGGACGGGAGCGGAAACTGCGACGGCTCCGGAACGAGCAACTGCGGCACGGTCTGGGAATGGAACGGGACGAACTGGGCGACGCGGACGCCCTCGGATCCGGAAAACGACGGGAGCCTTGCGGAGGAAACCCGCCACGCCGCAGCCTACGACCCCGCGCGGGCACGCACCGTTGTGTACGTGGGCAGCGGCGAGACATGGGAATGGAACAGCTCCACGCCCACATGGATCTCGAACGGTCCGGCCGACATCGCGCAAGACGGCGACCCCGGCACACGGACGGATCCCGCGATGGCGTACGAACGCGACCGCGGGGTCTCCGTGCTGTTCGGGGGGTACAACGGCATCGGCCTGTCGGACACGTGGGAGTTCAACGGAAATGACTGGACCCAATGCGTTGATTTCGGCGTGTTCTGCGCGTATACCGACCCCGAGGGCGACGGCAAACCCGCTTCACGTTTCGGGCACCGTCTGGCGTACGAGTCCGGCGGAGACGTCCTGCTGTTCGGCGGCTATTCCACGCTTGCCGTCAACTGCGACGGGAGCGGCAACCGCTTCTGCGGCACGGCGTGGCTGTGGAACGGCACGAGCTGGAGGAAGTGTTCGGCCGGCGCCGCGACGTGCAACCTGACCGACCCCGAAGGCGACGGGAACCCCTCGCCCCGCAAGGACACGGCGCTGTCGTACGACGACGACCGGGTGCGGACGGTGTTGTTCGGAGGGGAGTTGAGCGGGTCGGTGCTCAACGCCGAGACGTGGGAGTGGATAAGCGCCAACAAGAGCTGGGACCGCATCGTCACCGCCCAGTCACCGTCAGCCCGCTATGGGGCCGCCATGGCGTACGACACATACCGCAACTTCACCGTGCTCTTCGGCGGCTGCACCGCGCAGAGCGGGAGCACCTGCACCGCGTACTCCGGCGAAACCTGGGAGTACAACGGGACAAACTGGGCGCTTGTCACCCCGACGGACCCGGAGGGCGACGGCAACCCCGAACCGCGCGCCTTGCACACGCTGGCCTTCGATCAACTCAGGCGACGCGTGATCCTGTATGGCGGTGGGGACGGACATGACTTCGGGGATCTCTGGGAATGGAACGGCACGAGCTGGGCCAAACGGGACGCAGGGGACCCCGACGGCGACGGAACTCCCGCGCCCCGAGACCATCACGCGATGGTCTGGGACTTGGGCCGCAACACTGCGTACGTGTACGGCGGCCACACCGGGCAGTACACCGGCGACACCTGGGAATGGCACACGCCGTACGACACCCGGCCCGCGCATGTCTTCAAAACCGCGTTCGCGGCGGCGGCGGCGCCCGGGACCCCAGCGTTCCAGCAGGTCGACGCGATGTTCGTCGCCGGCGGCCTGGGCTACTCGGGGATCACTGCGTCCAACGGTTTTTACATCTGGGTGTGGGAGGAGGGACGGTGGAGGTCCAAGGTGGTTAACGGCTCCGCGCCGCCCTCGACGCCCGCATCGCTTTCGTGGTCGACATCGGACTCGGCGCTCATCAACCGGCTTTTCCACGGCAACGAGAAGTACTTGAACCTCGCGGTCACGCCCCGCAACAACAACTCGCGCGGCGCCAACATCGGCGAAATCTCGGTGGACTACGTCGAGGTGAAGGTGAAGTACCGGCAGCCCTGATTCGCGGTCGGTGACCGGGGGTGTGTTCGTGGGGCCTTGGCGGACCCAAGTGCGCAAGTATCATCAAATAACGGTGTCTGACCCCTGTCCTTCCCCCAAATCAGGATCGAATCAAATCGGGTCCACCGCGGGATCAGTTGCCCTCGACAAACACGGGGCTTCTTGTCAGGACGATCTGGCCGGAGCTCATCGTCTGCTCGTTTCCGAGGTAGTCGGTGATCTTCACGGTTCCGGAGACCTCGGAAGTCAGTGCGCAGCTCCCCGAATCGCACCACAGGACAAAAACGGGGTTCTTGTGGGTGAAGGTGTACTTGTACTGCCCGGCGGAGAGTCTCGCCACCGAAACGAAATGGTCGAGCTTCGAGATCATCACAAGATACGTCGTGAACGAGACCTTTTTGGTCCCGTCCATGCGCAGGACACCTATCGATTCAAAAATATCGGCCTCCCCCGCGACGAAATCATGGTCGATAAGATAGTTGTATATTTTCCCGTAGCCGGCGTTGAACATCATTGTGAAGTACTTGATGATGTCCTGCCCCTGCTCGGTTTCGTTTTTCCCCAACTGCCAGGTCTCGCCCTTGAATGTCACCGGCACGCTCGGGAGGCCGGTCTCGGTCGAGATGATCTCTTTCCCGGGGCACGACGCCTTCCATGCGGTCAATGAGCTTGTTTCGAAAAGCGCCAACTCGCTCATGGTGCTGCTCTGGTAGTGGTGGAGGTCCAGAAAGTCTATGTCGTCACACACACCGGTTATCGCGTTGAACCAGCTGGCGCCCGGATCGGGATTTGTGAGGGAGATTCCGACCTTGCACCCGGGGCAGAGGTTCTTGATCTCGGTTGAGCTCAATGTGACGAACCGGGCATAGTTTTCAGGCGTGTCTCCCCAGAACGCCGAGTAGTTGGCTTCGTTTCCCATCTCCCAGTAAATGACATCGGGGTATTGCTGCACAAGGTACTGGATGTACTCCCGGTACGTCTGTTCGTTTGCGGGATATTCCTCGCTATTGAGGTCGGCGATGGATTTCGGCTGGGTTGATCCGTATGCGCCGGGACCGACGCTGAACAGAATATCGTGTTGGAGTCCGTAGAACGTGTCTGCATTGGCCTCCCCCTCGACCCTGTCGTTCCTGCTGGCGGGGGTGCAGAAA
>JACRCP010000085.1 GCA_016218965.1 Deltaproteobacteria bacterium
CACCCACAGCCCCGCCCCGGGCCTACTCCGCCGAAGCAGCGGCTTTCGGCTGCGAAGGCTGGACGCGCCCTGGAGCCCCGGCTCGCCCCGAACCTGGGCCAGAAGCGACGAAACACCCGGCGGAGCATGCGCGAGCCGGGGAGGAAGGGCGTGCCGGAGTGGGGCGTCCCCGCACGTACTCCAAATTCACCCAACGAACCCAACGAACCCTTGACAGCCGAATCTCACATGAGGTATACGCCGGTCGAGAGTTCACGCAAACGGAAAGGAGGGGAGTGATGAGAGCTTCGAGACATGCTTTCCTTGCACTACTGTTTTTGCTGGCGCCGTTTTCAGGTGGCTGTGCGCACCCAAAGGTAATGATCAAGGAAATCCCGTATCAGTTCTATTCGCCGGAAAGCGAGAGAGGTTCCATCTTTGTCACCGTCATCCCCCCGCTCAAGCTTGGAGAGGGCGACCAGCCCTTGATGTTGGCGATTGACGGCAGACCCCATTTCATCCCCCAAGGCTCACAGGAGAACGATGAGCACGTGTACCAGATAAGGGTCCGCAACGTACCCAAAGGAAAACACCGCATCGGTTTGATATCCATGGCCAAGGAGTACAAGGCCGCCTGGGACGAGACCGCGGTCACTGGCATGGAGGACGGCCACGTCACCTTCGAAATGAAGGAAGGGCATTCGTCAAGTGCGGCGTCGGCCGGACAGCAGGATTCCACCATGCAGATGATCCAGTCCTTCACCGGCGCCCTGGGAGGGATGAGACGATGAAGACCAAAGCAATTCCCATTGTCGTGTTCATCGGCGCAATCCTGATCGCGCAGGCCGCGGCGTTCGGCCAGACTCCCGCGCCCGGCGCATGGCAGCCGTATCCCACCCAACCGGCGACCGCACCGATGGTGACTCAGCCGGCCCAAACGTACCCGGCCGCGCCGAGTCCCGCGCCTGCGGCGCCCGTGCCCAGCCCGTACTATCCGGTCCAACCCGCGGTCAGGCAGCCGGCATCCTCGCCGGCCGAGGTCGGCGCGCCATCCAGGCCGTTCGGCACACCCTGTCCGCCCGTCGGCGCGGCGGCCATGGATTGCGAACAATACGCCTCCGCCATGAAAGACCTTCTGGCCGTCGAGCTCAGGATCCAGGAAGAGATCATCTGGACGAAAAAAGTGCGGAAGGCGGGTTTCAACATCGCCGCCATTGCCGGGCCGGTAACGATCGGTGTATTTACCCCGCTTGCGGGCGCGCTCGGTGCCGTCGTTGATCCCACGTTTCTGGTTCTTCTAGTCCCGCCGATTGTGCTGGAGGTCATCGGCCTCGGGATGATGGGGACAAGTGCGAACGTGGAACGTCTGAGGGAAGAGCAGACCAAGATTCTTAAGGACCGCTACGGCATGCCGTGGGTCGGCGGGAATCCCGACGCGCCCGCAATCGAGATGCAGCAGCTCGGGCTTGTGGGAGCGGGATCGCCTTTGGGCGCACCGGGCGCGCCGGGGAAATGACGGACGGCGGCTGGCTCGTCGATTCGAAATCTATTCCGAACTCCAGGTCGCGATCGGGGCATTTGACAACCGCCCGCGGATCACTGACAATCCCGCTCGAGCTGATGCTAGGAGGTGCGGCATGCTGGACAAGAGCCTGGGGATAATCATATTTGTCGTTGGGATGGCCCATTTTCTTTACTTGTTCATCGGTCACAAGAGATCCACTCTCATGGTCGTCGACGTCCTGGCCATCCTCTTCGGCGCGGCGCTCTGGCAGTACCCCGAAAAGGTAAACGAGATCCTGGGGTTCGCCGAGAAGGCCGCGCCGCCGGGGGCGGGGAAGTAACACACCCCTTTGCCCTGCCCCTTTCCCCCGCGGGGGCAAGGGGAGCCGCCGAATCACAGGTGTGACGGAAAAACAACAACGCAGCCCGGTCGCCGCCCAGGTGACTCCCCTATCCCATTGAAAAACCTGGACTCCCGGGCGGGGCACGCTCTTTGCTTCGCACAACCCCGGAAGGCGCGCAACAGGTCTTGACTTCGCGTCTTTCGGGGTCTAATCATCGCGGGTCGTTTTTGAACGACGAAAGGAGCGTTTATGGCGCACGGTTCTGCAAAAATCGCCAAGGCCGAAGGCAAGCTCGGAGTCCTGCTTCCCGGGCTCGGAGCCGTTTCTTCGACGTTCATCGCGGGGGTCTATTCCGTTTTGCGGGGCGACTCGCGCCCGTTCGGCTCGGTTACGCAAATGGGGACCACGCGCCTCGGAAAACGCACCGAGCACCGAAGGCCGCTCATCAAGGAGATAGTGCCGCTCACGCGCCTGGAACAGCTCGTGTTCGGAGGGTGGGACATCTTTCCCGACAACGTCTATCAGGCGGCGCTGAAGGCGGGAGTGCTCGACCGTACGCTCGTCGATTCGCTCAAGAAGGAACTCTCGGCGATCAGGCCGATGAAGGCGGTCTTCGACAGGCGATACGTCAAAAAGCTCGACGGGCCCAACGTGAAACAGGGCAGGACCAAGATGGACCTGGCCCTGGGGCTGGTAGACGACATCGAGCGCTTCAGGAAGGAGCACCGCTGTTCGCGCGTCGTGACGATCTGGTGTGCCAGCACCGAGGCGTTTCAGAAGAAGGCGCGGGTCCACCAGAGCCTCAAGGCGTTCGAATCCGGGCTCAAACGCAATGACCCCGACATCTCGCCCAGCCAGGTCTACGCGTATGCCGCCCTTCTCACCGGATCGCCGTACGTGAACGGATCGCCCAACCTGTCGTGCGACATCCCGGCCATCGTCGAGCTCGCGCACGAAAAACACCTGCCGATAGGCGGGAAGGACTTCAAGACGGGCCAGACCCTGATGAAGACAATCATCGCCCCCGGGCTCAAGGCCCGGATGTTGGGGCTTCACGGTTGGTTTTCGACGAACATCCTCGGCAACCGCGACGGCGAGGTGCTCGACGACCCCGCCTCGTTCAAGACGAAGGAAGAGAGCAAACTGTCGGTGCTCGACACGATCCTCCAGCCGGATCTCTACCCGGAGCTGTACGGGAAGATCAACCACAAGGTCCGGATCGAGTACTACCCGCCGCGGGGGGACAACAAGGAAGGGTGGGACAACATAGACATCTTCGGGTGGCTGGGTTACCCGATGCAGATCAAGGTGAATTTCTTGTGCCGCGACTCGATTTTAGCGGCGCCCGTCGTGCTCGACCTCGCGCTCTTCATGGACCTTGCGCACCGCGCCGGAATGGGCGGAATCCAGGAGTGGCTCTCGTTTTACTTCAAGAGCCCCATGAGCGCGCCGGGCCTTTACCCCGAGCACGACCTTTTCATCCAGCAGACCAAGCTCAAAAACACGCTGCGGCATCTCGCCGGCGAAGAGCTCATCACGCACCTGGGGTGGGAGTACTACAAGAGAGACTACGAACAACCCAACTAGCCCGACTTCCAACCTTCGCCCCTGCGAGTCCCGTAATATCGCGGGGTTAGCTCGTCATTCAGTGACTACGGCTCTCACCCATGTCCTCACGGGTTTCATAACCTCCATCGGCATTCGCAGCGTCTCGTAGATCTCC
>JACRCP010000017.1 GCA_016218965.1 Deltaproteobacteria bacterium
GCCGCATTCTCGACGCCGCCGTGGCAGCTCGAGCACGTCATGGACGAGTAGTCGACTTCCAACTCGCCGTCAATGTGCTTTCCGCCGGCGACGTCGATCGTTCCGTCCGCGGCGACCGTCCCGGGGTGGCAGTCATGGCAGGTCGACTTGTAAGGGTGCGGCCACGGCGGCGGGACGCCGTGGCACGCCCCGCACTCGTCAAACGTCCCGTCCACCGTCGTCCAAACGGGTTCGGTCCTGGTCCCTCCCGAAAGCGTGGCGCCGTGACAATACACCGCGGAACAGGTGGCGGAGTTGTGGTCCCAACCCGGGTTTGCGCCGTCCGACACGGCGAGGGTGCCCCACGTGACCTCCGCGGGCGGCGTGTCGATGTGCCCCGCGGCGTCCCATGCGGCAGGGACGACATGGCATTCCGTGCAATCGAGCGCCGCTCTAAGCGCCCCGTCTTTTACGTGGCTCTGGTGGGCGCCCACCGTCACGTCTCCGGTGTCGCTCGACCCGGAGGTCGACACCGGCGGCGCGTTATTGTCGGCGCTCCCGTGGCAACCGTTGCAGACCATCGATTTTACGTCCACCTTCCCGTCAACGTGCAGGGCGGGGTTCACCCATCGCCCGTTCAATCCGATTACCTGTCCATGACAAAGGTCGCACGCTTCGTTTGCCAGATGGTCGCCTCCGGGCGGGTTTGTGTGACATGATGCCCCGCACGCGTTGAACGTCCCGTCCACCTGCGTCCAGACCGGTTCCCTTTTGACCGTCCCGCCGGTCTTGGCCCCGAACAGGGTGGCGCCGTGGCAATAAACCGACGAGCATGTGGCCTTGGAGGCGTCGTACTGAGGCGCGGCGCCGTCGGCCCTGGCGGTGTCCCCGAACGCGAAATCGGTCTTGCCGTCGGCGTGCGACGTCGATGTCGGGACCGCATGACAGTCGCTGCACCCGACGGACCGGTGCCAGTCGGACGGACCGAGGTGGTTCCGATGCGCTCCGACGGCGGCTTCGGTGGTCTCGGTCTCGCCTCCGGGCCCCACGGGCGGCGCGGCGTCGCCGGTTGACGGGTCTCCGTGGCAGATCGTGCATGTCAACTCGTCGAACTTCTTGTCGAGGACGCCGTTGACGTGCTTCCCGCCGTCTTCCGGATCCGGATGGCACATCTCGCACGATTTGTTCGGCGGGTGCGGCGCCGGGGGCGGGGCGCCGTGGCATGCACCGCATTTCGCCTGCGTGCCGTCCACGGTGGTCCACACCGGGGTCGTGTTGGTGCCGCCCGGGAGGGTCGCCCCGTGACAGTAGACCGAAGAACAGGTCGCCGTCGTTTCGTCAAAAACCGGCATGGCGCCGCCGGCGCGCGCGAGAACACCCCATGTCAGGTCGACGACGCCGTTTACGTGTCCGGGGGCGCTCACCGCGGCGGGCTTGGTGTGGCACGCGTCGCAGTCGAAGCGTTTTTTGAGCGGGCCGCCGAGAACGTGTGTCCGGTGCGCGCCGACGCCGGGGTCGGACGTGCCATTCGATCCGCCGACGGCGGGCGGGGGGGCGGCGTTCTCGCCACTCCCGTGGCACGAAGTGCATGTGACATCCGCGGTCGCCGGCCCGCCCGTGCCCAGCGGGGAAGTCGAACAGCCGACGGCGAACAGAATTGGCGGCAAGTAGCCAGTCGCCAGTCGCCGGTAACGGCGCACAGAGAAACGGTTTTGACGCTTGTCGTGTTGGTCGGTCTTCATGCTTTCTGCCCTTGGTTCTTTGCTGCTCACTGGCCACTGGCTACTTGCTGCCGGTTACTTCTTTCTGTGGCACTGCGCGCACCACCCCGGCTGATGGCACGCGCGGCAGCTTTCGTTGTCCTTCGACCCGGCCGTGAGGCCGTGAACCTGCTTCCATGCGCCGACGTGGCTTGCCGGCCTCGAATTCGTATGGCATCTGATGCACGTGCCGGTCTCGTGACACGTCTTGCACCGATCCCGATCAAACGATGCGGCGGTTCCGTGGGTGTGGACGCGCCACAGGCCGGTGTGGCTTTGCGGCGTGGACTGCATGTGGCACGTCCGGCAGGCGCCGTCGCCGTGGCAGAGGGTACAGTCTTTGCCGTGTTCCCCTTTTTCGACCCACGCGGCCTCCCCGCCGTGCCGTTTCCGCCAGGCCGTCCTGTGGCTCCCGGGGGGCGATTTTTTCGAGTCAAAGCCGTGGCATTTCGTGCACGCGGCGTCGGGGATCGCGACCTTCTTGCCGGCGTGGCACGAAGCGCACTTCGCCTGCGGAAGGAACGGCGCGCCTTCGTTTATGGAGTCGCCCGCCACGTCTTCGTGGCACGCCGTGCACGCGAGGTTTTTGCCCTCGGCGTGGCGCGCGTGCGGGAACGCGATCGGCGATTTTCGGTGGTGCGCCGGGAGGAACCATGCGGGAGCGCCCTGGTCGTGGCAATCAGCGCACCCGGTCGTCATGATCGCCGGTTTTTCGGCCTTCACGTCGTGGCAGACCGCGCAGTCGGCGCCCGCCTCGCTCACGTGGAAAAGGTGCGAAAACGGCTTTTTGTCGGCCGCCGAGGCCTCCGAACCGGCGGCGAAAACGACGGCCGCCGCCATGGTCAGAATGACATTCGTTCTCGTCATCGCAGCCTCCTCACCAGGCCTGCGTGAGGCCGACGATCAGTGTATGAAGCTCGCGGTCGAACGCCTCGTACTGATAGCGCGTCCTCGCCGAAATCCATTCGCGGATCCGCAGGCGGACGTCGCCAAAGAAAACCCGCACGTCCGCCAACTCCTCGACGTCCTGATAGTACACGTAGGCGAAGCGCTGGTAGTAGGTTCCGGCCTCGGCACGCAGGATCCCGCGGTCCCACCCTGCCGAGCCGCCGACGGCCCAGATCCCCTGTCCACCGAAAAGATCCAGTCCCGCACTGTTCCGTTCGAACAGGAGACCGGCGAACGGACCCTTGATGCCGACGTCCGCGGCGGTAAAGAGGGAGTAGAGCCGGCTGGTGTTGCGGTTGAACACGGTCTCGTCGTCGCGCAGGAGGTTCCGGCCCTCGTATCCGATGTGCAGGGTGTATGTGCCCGCGGAGGTCGAAAACCCCTTGAAGAGATCCAGCCTCCAGCGGGCGAACGGGAGGCTCTCGCCGAGGACCAGATAGTAAGGATCGTTGGCCTCGTTGATCTCCTTGATGGCGACCGTCTGCGTGTCGAGGCGCACCTCGACGCCCATCAGGCGCTCCTGGTTTGTGGCGCCCACCGCCCCGCCCGCGTTCGACAGGCTGGCGTCGAGTCCGCGCGCGTAGAGCTTCGCCCGCAGCCACTCGCCGAAACGGTACATCCCGGTCACGCCGTATGAATTGGTCGTCAGCGGGGTCTTGGCGCCTTCGGAATCGGCCGGGACGTCTTCGCTCAGCAGGCGGTAGTCGATGTCGATCTTGAGGTTTTCGACCGGCCGGAGGACCGCCCCCGCCGATCCGAGCCAATCCTCCGAAACCTTCGGCCGAAGCTCGTAGAAATGCTCCGTCCGTCCGCCGAAAGCGAACAGCCCAAGCCACCGAGCCGGCCGGAGTTCCACCGCCGCGCCATCGAAGATCTCCGGGAGGCCGTGTTCGGCCTCCTGCCGTCCGGCGCGCGCGAGTCGCACGAGATCCGACGGCGATCGGTATTCCGCCGAGAGTCTATATACGTCGACCCACAGCGCCGGATCGGTCGTTTCGCGCAGCGAGCGGAGTCCGAAACCCGGTGTCCGGCTTGTGCCGTCGATGTCCCACCAGGCGGCAGCCGCCCCCTCGGCAACGAACCGGCCGGACGGGTCGGTCGCCGCCAGATCGAGATAGAGGTCGACGTCCTGGTCACGTTCGTCGGGGATCGAAGACTGCCGCCCGCGGAAGGACTCTTTTGCCGCGCCGTGGAACTGCCAGCCCGGACCGCTTTCGGTCGACTGCGGGGTCGGGGCGTCGACGGGTCTCGCCGTCGGAGGTGATGCCTGCGCGGGCGGTTCGGCGGCCGACGCTCGCGCGACGTTCAACAGGACCGCCGCCGTCAACAAGACCCGCGGAACACAGCCAGCGCGTCCAGTCGCAGACAATTTTCTTTCAGTCATGTCAGCTTCCCGGTGTTATTGGCGAATCTGGCTTTTCCCTAGCACCATGA